>SKTG01000090.1 GCA_007118045.1 Nitriliruptoraceae bacterium | reverse complement strand
CGGCATCAGCCACGATCCGTCGACGTGGGCGTAGGCGATCGCTCCCCACTCGAAGCCGTTGAGCGGCCAGATCGCCCGCCAGGCGTCGATACCGGTCCACACGGCGGCAGCCGCGACGGGGAGCCACGGTCGCTCCAACGCCGGCACGAGCAGCACCGCGAGCAGACCCAGCCACAGCACCTGGACGAGCGAGAGGAGCACCCAGCCGATGACCCCAGCCGGGAGGATCAACCAGCTGAGCATCGGACCGAAGGCGGCCGCACCGGCCAGGGCACCGAGCCGGAAGGCGCGCGGCCCCCGGCCCACCTCGCGTCGCGCGACGGCGTCGACCCAGAGCGCGGCGACCAGCAGAGCCGGTGCGAGGAACGACAGCGGCCACCAGCCGAGGGGCGGGTGAGATGCGAGCAACGCCAGCCCGGCGCCAGCGGCCAGCAGGGGCGCGAGCGCGGCCCGGATCATCGCTCAGGCGCAGTCACGGCACAGCAGACGGTCGGCGTCGGCGAGCTGGATCTCGCGCTTGGCCATGAAGCACGATCGGCACACGAACTCGCCGTCACGCACCCCATCGATCGTGTCGTCGTCATCATCGTCGACGACCACAGCGGTGACGAGCTCCTCACCGTCGTCGTCGAACTCCGCGTCCGGCAGCACGACCCCGGTCTGCGGGACCACCTCGTCGTCGTCGCCGTCGTCCTCGGCCTCGACGGCCGCGTCGAGTTCGTCCTCGACCGGCTCGTCGGGATCGACGAGGTCGGTCTCGTCCTCGGGCTCTTCGACCTCGGCTTCGTCTCCGACCTCGTCCTCGGCTTCATCGACCGGGTCGAGCGCGTCCGTGTCGTCACGCGAGGGGCGTGCGGGCGGGGTCACGGCGTACTCCTGGTGGCGAGCGGTTGACGAGCGAGGAGGTCCCGACGTCTCCGGTCGGGCCGCCCGCCGACGGGGCCTGGCCACGGCGGACGACGAGGGTACGACGCCTGCACCGAGGTGAGGACACGCTCCCCGTCCGGTCGTGGGTGCGCGTGTCCTAGCAGTTGGAGGCGGGGCGTGGCAACGACGGACGGCCGGCCATCGCTCCACGGTTCCGGATGGAAGGGTGCCGGCCCGAGGGGGCCGGCCCGGTGCCGGGCCGAGGGCGCCGGCTCGACCGCGCCGGGCCGAGGGTGGCCCGTTCGTCCAGCCGGGCGGAGTCGAGCCGAACGCCGAGGTCCCGGGCGCCGATGGCGCCCGGGACCTCGCGGATCGAGGGGGATCCGTCCCCGCCGTTGGGGCCGTCCAGGCCGGTGCGGCTGGCCTGGCACGTTGTCTACTGAGCGGGGGTCCCCCGGCAACGTTCCACGCGACCTACGTGGAGGTCCACCACCCGGGGCGACGTTCCGACCGTCGTGGGTCGGGATGCGTCGGGAGCGCCGTCGTCCGGCGATCCCGTCACGTCCGGATGGCCCGCCCCCTCCACGATGCGTGTCCGTCGCTGTGGGGGCTACGCAACCACCACACCCCGAACGCGTCAAGTGACGGAACGTAGGCGTGGGACCGCGTTGCGCTCGCCGCGCGACGACGGCCGGTCAGCGACCCGGGGCGTCGGGCAGGGGCGCCTCACCGTGCGCGACCCGCCCGTGCACGACGGTGAGCACGCAGCGGTGCCCCCGCGGGTCGTCGGCGGCGTAGGGGTCCCCCTCGAACGCGACCAGGTCGGCGCGCATGCCCGCACGGAGCACGCCGACGAACCGGTCCTGCCTGGCCGCGCTGCGTCCGCCGAGCGTCGACATCGACACGGCCTCGAGCCGGCTGACCTCGTGGGCGGCCCGCCACCGGTGCTCGGCGGCGTGGATCGTGCCCCACGGATCCATGGGGGTGACGTTGCTGTCCGAGCCGAACGCCAGGCCGATGCCCCGGTCGGCGATCCCCCGGAACGGGTTGGTCCAGGCGGCGCGCTCCTGGCCCAGTCGGGAGGCGTACATCCCGTCCGGCCCACCCCACCTGGCCTCGAAGCCCGGCTGCGCGGAGATGACCGCGTCCAGCTCCGCGAGGTCGTCGAGCAGCGACGGGTCCATCACCTCGGCGTGCTCGATGCGGTGACGCCCACGGCGCAACGTCTCGATGCCGCCGGAGGCGGCGAGGTGCTCGGCCGCGAGGTGCTGGCACCGGACCACCTGCTCCAGCGCCGCGTCGCCGATGGCGTGGACGGCCCCCTGCATCCCGGTACGGGCGAGCTCGACGTACCAATCGGCCAGGGTCCGGTCGTCGAGCTCGAGGTGGCCGTACTCGTCCGGGCGGTCGTGGTAGGGCTCGGTGAGCGCGGCGGTGTGGGACCCGAGCGAGCCGTCGAGCAGCAGGTCGCCACCCACCTGGCGCAGCTCCCGCTCGATGGCCACGCCCACGTCGAGTCCACCCCAGTACGGCACGACCTCGATCGGCCACTCCCCCGCGACCCAGTGGTCGAAGTCGTCCAACCCCATGATGTCCGGGCTGCCCATCTCGTGGACCGAACCGACCCCCAGCGACGCCGCGTGTTCCACCGCGGTCCGACGTGCCGCCGCGAGCTCCGGCTCGGTCATCGCCCCGACGGACCAGCGACGGACGATGTGGTTCGCCTCGCGCTTGAGGATGCCCGTCGGCCCGTCCTCGCCGACCTCCACCCCGTCGGCGCGTGCCAACGGCGCCGCGGTCAGCGTCAACCGGTCCACCAGGCTCGCGTGGCCGTCGATGCGTGAGAGGTAGACGGCCCGGTCACCGACCAGCTCGGAGAGCTCGTCGGGGGTGGGCAGGGCGTCCACGAACAGGTACGGGTCGAGACCGTGCCCCCAGATGACCCGGCCCGTGTGCTGCCCCGCGTAGGTGGCCACGGCCTGGCGCAGCTCGGCCGACGAGGTGACCTCCGAGAGGTCGAGCCCGGCGAGACCCAGCCCGGTCGGCGTCAGGTGGACGTGCGCGTCGACGAAGGCGGGCCCGATGACGCACCCGGGCAGCTCGTGTCGTTGCTGGTGCGGTGGCGCGAGCTCGGGGTCGTCGCCCACCCACACGACCCGGCTGCCGCGGACCAGCAGGGCGCTGGCGTGCGTGCGCGCGTGCCCGAGCGTGAGGACCCGGTCGGCGACCAGCAGCGTTCCGCGGGGGCCCGGCATCGGGACCCGTCGGCTCGAGGCCGGCAGGGTGCTGGTCACCTTCGCTCCACGACAGCGGTGCTCACGTCGGTCGATGCGGACCGTCCGGGCCGGGCGCCCTGTCGGCCCGGCGTTCGACGGTCGGCCGCGCGGCGACGACCACGCGACCCTCTGGCAAGGGTAGGCGTTCGTCCCCACCGTGCGACGCAGCCTCGGCGGTCCATCCGCCTCGTCGTCGCGCGGCTCGGCTGGACGGGCTCACCCGGCGCCGGCGCCCGCGCCGAAGCTCGCGAACAGCAGCAGCGCACCGCCGGCGAACAGGCCGAGGGCGGTCAGGGTCCGGCGACGCGCCACCGGTACCCGGCGGTACTCGTCGACCATCGCGCCGAAGGCCGTGACGAAGGCCGCCAGGAGGCAACCGGCGGAGCTGAGCAGGAGCAGCACGGCCAGCCCGGCCGCGCCGCTGGCACCCATCCAGCCCACGGTCGCGGCTGCGGCCACGCCGAGCAGCGGTCCGAGCAGCGCCACCCGGCGCGTGACCCGGAGGCGACGGCGGTCGTGCTCGGTCATCCGGCGCCGGTCCGGAGCCGGACCCGGCTCCCCCGCCGAGCCGCCGGGACTGCTGTCGCTCATGCGCGCGGCGCCGTCAGCTGTCGACCGATCAGCATGCGCTGGATCTGGTTGGTGCCCTCGAGGATCTGCAGGACCTTGGCTTCACGCAGGTACCTCTCCACCGGGTAGTCGGTCGTGTACCCGGCCCCGCCGAGCACCTGCACGGCATCGGTGGTGGTCTGCATGGCGGCGTCCGTAGCGGCGAGCTTGGCCATCGCCGAGGGGATCGTCGTCGGGTAGCCGGTGCCGGCTCCGGGCGTGCCGGCGTGGGGCCCCACCCCAGACGCGTGGTCGCGTCGTTCGGCCGCCGAGCGGTACAGCGCCCGTGCGGCCTCGGTGCGGGTCGCCATGTCGGCCAACAGGAAGCTCACACCCTGGAAGTCACCGATCGGCCGTCCGAACTGCTCCCGCTCGCGCGCGTAGCCGACCGCGACGTCCAACGCGGCCTGTGCCAGGCCCACGGCACAGGCGGCGATGCCCAGCCGTCCGCCGTCGAGCGAGGCCATGCCGACACGGAACCCCTGCCCCTCCACGTCACCGAGCAGCCGGTCGGCGGGCACGGGGGCGTCGTCGAGGATCAGCTGGGCCGTCGGTGAGGACCACAGGCCCATCTTGGATTCGGGCTCGGCGACCGTCATGCCCGGCTGATCGGCGTCGACGACGAACGCGCTGATGCCGCCGGCGTCGGCGGCGCCCGTCCGCGCCATCACGAGGTAGCGGTCCGCCACACCGCCGTGGGTCACCCAGGCCTTGGTCCCGGTCAGCAGGTAGACGTCGCCGTCGCGGCGCGCCCGGGTGGTGATGCTGGCGGCGTCCGAGCCGGCGCCGGGTTCGGAGAGCGCGTAGGCCCCGAGGGCGCGGCCGGCCACCAGGTCCGGGACGAGAAGCTGCCGCTGCTCCGGCGTGGCGTACGAGTCGATCGCCCAGGTCGCCAACGTGTGCACCGACAGGCCCATGCCGAGCGCCAGCGACGCCCTCGAGAGCTCCTCCACCACCATCAGGTAGACGCGGTACGGCAGCTCGGAGCCGCCGACCGCCGCGCCGAAGGGCAGACCGGTGAGGTCCATCGCCGCGAGCTGATCGAACAACGGTCGCGGGAACTCGTGAGCACGTTCGTAGCCGTCGGCCTGCGGTGCCACGTCGGTCGTCGCGAAGCCACGCACCAGCTCGAGCAGGTGGCGGTGCTCCTCCGGGAGGGTGTGCATGCTGGACTCCTCGCGAGCCGCTGGTGCGGTCCACGGTCGGACGGGCGGATGCGACGGGCCGTTCGGGCCGGTGGCGTTACGAGCGTGACCGGGCGGTCGTCGGGACCAGCGACATGAGGATCCGGTTGGGTTCGTAGCCGAGCGCCTCCAGGAAGCGCCGGCCGCCCTCGTTCTCCGCGGCGACGGAGATCTCCACGACGGGGACCCGGGTGTCCTCCGCCCAGGCCTGGATCGTGGTCAGAAGTGCCTCGCCGACCCCCCGGCGCCGAGCGGCCGCCCGCGTGAACACCGGTCCGATCGTGCACCCGGTCGCGCGCAACGTCCCGGCCGCGTAGCCCAGGGGCTCGCCGTCCTCGGCGTCGGTGGCCAACCAGAAGATGCCACCCTGCGGGATCGGCGGGTTGGCCGGTTCACCGCGTGGGCGTTGCTGCTGCTCCGCCTTGTACTCCCCGGCCAGCGGCCGGATCTCCTCGATCCGCGCGCGTCGTATCGCGATGCCTGCGCCCGACGGGCCCGCACCCTCCGTGGTCGTCTCCACTGCCTGCTCCCTCCGGTGGTTCGCACCACCCTCGCCCAGTCCGATGTCGCACCACCTGGCCCCGCCCGGCCTCGCACCACCGGCCGGCCGGTCACACCGCCCGCGCGAGGGACCTGGGGGGAGGCCCGGCGTCAGCCTGCCACCAGGACCTCCCTGGGTCGCAGGTTCAGCCGCTCCACGCCGTCGTCGGTGACGACGACGATGTCTTCGATGCGTGCGCCGTAGCGGTCGGGCACGTAGATCCCGGGCTCGACGGAGAACGCCATGCCCGGCTCGAGCACGAGGTCGTTGCCCTCCACGATCCAAGGCTCCTCGTGCTCCTCGACCCCGATGCCGTGCCCCGTCCGGTGGACGAAGTACTCGCCGTAGCCGGCGTCGGCGATGTGCTCGCGGGCGACCCGGTCGATGACGCCGGCGGCGACGCCCGGCGCCACGGCCGCGACGGCCGCGTCCTGCGCCTCCTCGAGCACCCGGTGCAGCTCGGCGTAGCCGCCCGGCGGCTCCCCGACGACGTAGTTGCGGGTCATGTCCGAGCAGTACCCGGCGCGCGTGCCTCCGATGTCGACCACCACGGCATCGCCCTGCTCGAGCCGGCGTCCGCCGGTCTCGTGGTGGGGCGACGCACCGTTCGGGCCCGAGGCCACGATGACGAAGTTGACCTCGTCGTGCTCCCGCAGGATCAGCTCCGAGATGTCGCGGCCGACCTCGGCTTCGGTGCGCCCGACGCGGAGCAGGCCCGGCACCTGGGCGTGCACGGCGTCGATGGCGGCGCCGACCTCGCGGAGCGCCCGGATCTCCTGGCTGCTCTTCACCAACCGCAGCTCACGCATGATCGAGGAGCCGGGCACCCAGGCCGCTGCGGGGATCGCGCCCTGCAACGCGAGCGTGAAGGCGGTCCAGAGCCGGTCCTGGACGGCCAGACGAGCCGTCGCGTCGGCCGCCTCGAGGTGCTCCACCACGAGCGCCACCGGGTCCTCGGTCTCGGTGAAGGACGTGAGGGTCACGAGCTGGTCGGCCCCGCTGTCCCTGGCTCGTGGTTCCTCCAGCGCCGGGACGATCAGGAGCGGGTCGCCCTCCGCGGGCACCACCAGCAGCGTCAACCGCTCGAGCGGCAGCGCGTGGTAGCCGACGAGGTAGCGCAGGTCGGCCGACGGGCCGACGAGCAGCGCGTCCACCCCGTGCCGCCGCAACGCGGCGCGGGCCTGGTCCAGCCGGGCGGTGTCCATCCTGACCTCCTCGAGCCGCGAGGATAGGGGCCACCGGGGAGGTGGTGAGCCGCGCGCGGACGCGCCCGGCGATGGGTCAGACCTTGAGCCGCAGAGCTCCCGGCAACACGTCGAACGTCGCCGGGGTGACTCCGAGCACCTCTCCGTCCGCTTCGACGATCAGCGGCCGCTCCGAGGTGACCTCCACGGTCGTCGACTGCCACTCGCGCACGTCGGGGCGGGCGAGGTGCCGGCCCGTCCGCAGCTCCGGTTGCGCCCGGAGCACGTCGATGGGGCGCCCGCCCCACGTCTGGACGTTGAGGCGACCGTCGCTCGGCAGCGCCCGCGGCGCGACGTGCAGGCCACCGCCGTAGAACTGCGCGTTGGCCACCAGCACGTTGCAGATCGCCTCCTCGGTGGTGCCCCCGTCGACCGTCACGTTGGTGGTGACGCGCCGGAACCCGGCGACCGCCCCGAGGATCGCCGCCGGGTAGCGCACCGCCCCGAGCGCTCGGGGTAGCCGTGCCGCCAGGCGCATGACCGAGCCGCCGTACCCGGCCTCCGCCACGTTGACGAACAGCCGCGCCCGTCGTTGCCCGTCCCCGTCCTGGAACCACACTCGGCCGAGGTCGATCGGCATCGTGTGCGCGGTGCTCAGATGACGGGCGAGCACCTCCGGTGACCGGTCGAGCCCGAAGGTGCGCAGCAGGTCGCAGCCACTGCCGGCCCCGACGACGCCGAGGACGGGGTCGTTGCCGTGGCTCCGGCCGGTGGTGGCGTCCACCAGCCCGTTCACCACCTCGTTGACCGTGCCGTCCCCACCCACGGCCACGAGGAAGCGGCGGCCGTCCTCGACGGCCCGCCGCGCGAGCTCGCCGGCGTGACCCGGGGCCGCCGTCGCGACGACGTCCGCGTGGATCGAGCGGTCCTCCAGCGCCGCGTGCAGCCGCCGCAGGACGTCGTCGCGGCCTCGCCCGGCCGACGGGTTCGCGATGATCAGCGGGGTGCCGAAGGGCAGCACGCTCGCGCCGCCGGTGCCGGTGTCCATCACGCCTCCACGATGCCGCGCCGGAGGGCGTCGACGGCTTCCCGCGCGGCGGGCGCGAGCCCGGGACCGCCCACGGCCCGCAGCTGACCCGCCAGGTCGGCGACCTGCTTGACGTTGCGGACGAAGTCGCCACCGGTCAGGTCGAGGCCACCGAGCGCGGTGTCGAGGTCGGCCTCCATCGCCCAGCGGTAGGCGGGGCCGACGAAGCCGGGGTCGAGGTCGCGCAGCGTGCTGCGCAGGCCGGCGCCCCGTTCGCGCTCGCGCAGCTCGTCGGCGAGCTCGAGGATCGCGTCGGTGGTCTCCTCGAGCTCCACGGTCGGGAAGACCACGTGCTCGGTGGGGTCGCCGCCTCGCGGTTCGTAGAGGAACAGGCCGGCGATGCCGGCCACCTCGGCGGCGTCCAGCCCGTCGAGCAGACCCCGCCGGACCGACTCCGCGACCAGCAGATCCACCTCGCAGTAGATCCCGGCCAGCCGCAGTCCCTCGTCGGTGGGGGCCGGGGTCTCGTCGACGTAGCCGAGGTCGGTCAGCACCGCGAGGATGCGGTGCAGCTGGCGGACCAGCGAGCCCGTGGCGCGGCTGATCTCCGTGCGCAGCGAGTCGGCCTCGTCGATCAGCTCGTCCGCGCGCCGTTGCCAGCGCTCGTGCTCGCCGCGGTCCGGACACCCGTGGCAGGGGTGGGCGCGGTGTTGCTCCCGC
Source organism: Nitriliruptoraceae bacterium (assembly GCA_007118045.1). Taxonomy (GTDB): domain Bacteria; phylum Actinomycetota; class Nitriliruptoria; order Nitriliruptorales; family Nitriliruptoraceae; genus SKTG01. The sequence continues at coordinate 4,420 of SKTG01000090.1, read as the reverse complement.
AGCGCCTCGACCTCGGCGGAGGTGCCGTTCTCCGGGGGCGGCTCGTCCTCCGGTGGCCCGGGCTCGAGCCACGGGGGGTCCAGGCCACGCAGCATCCCAGCGACGTCGCGGCGGTACTCCTTCTGCCGTGGGTTGCCACGCTTGGGCAGGCGCAGCCGTTCGACGGGCTCGGGCGCGTGGTCGAGTTCGCGTGGCCCGACCTTGGTCAGGGCCCGGTCGTCGGTGACGATCTGGGCGAGCGGCACGCCCTTGCCGGTGACGTGCACCCCGACCACGGCGGCCAGGCCGCGGCGTCCGATCCAGGGCAGGTGCAGCACGTCGCCCGGTTCGAGGCCAGCGATCGCTGCCCGCAGCGCCCGACGCGCCACGGACCTCCGCTCCTTCGCCTCCGCCTTCTCCCGCCGGGTGAGCTCGCGCCGAAGCGACCAGTACTCCGCCCAGTCGCCGCGATCGCACACCAGATGCTGGGAGTAGCCGGCGATGCCCTCGTCGAGCTCGGCCAACCGCTCGCTCCTGCGGCTGACGGACTCGTCCGCCTCGAACTGCGCGAACGAGGCCCCGAGGAGGGCCTCCGCCTGCACCAGGTCGTGCCGGCGCAGCAGGTTCACCGCCATGTTGTAGGACGGCGCGAACGAGCTGCGCAACGGGAAGGTGCGCGTACCGACCAGTCCCGCGACCGTGCGGAAGTCGAGGTCACGCTGGTAGAGGACCACCGCGTGCCCGACGTCGTCGATGCCACGGCGACCGGCCCGCCCCGTCAGCTGGGTGTACTCCCCCGGCGTCAGCAGCACGTGCGACTCGCCGTTCCACTTCTCCAGGCGTTCGATGACGACGGTCCGCGCCGGCATGTTGATGCCGAGCGCCAGGGTCTCGGTCGCGACCACCACCTTCAGCAGGCCCCGCTGGAACAGGACCTCCACGCACTCCTTGAAGGCCGGGACCATACCCGCGTGGTGCGCGGCGACGCCGTCCATCAGACCGGCCCGGAAGCCGTCGAAGCCGAGCACCTCGAGGTCCGAGCGCGGCAGCTCGCCGAGGAGGGTGTCCACCAGCGTCGCGATCTCCGTGCGTTCGGCGGGGCTGGTCAGGCGCACCCCCGCCAGCCGCAGCTGCTCCACGGCGTCCTCGCAGCCCTGGCGCGAGAACACGAACAGGATGGCCGGCAGCCACCGACGTTCGGCGAGCGCCTCGACCACGTGTGGGCGGGCGGGCCAGCGCAACCGCACCTGCGGTCCCTGCCGGCGACCGCGGTTGGACACACGGTTGCGCTGCTGGGCCCGGCGCTCGAGCATCACCACGTCGGGGTTGGGGACGCCGGCCAGCGCCTGGGAGGCCCGTTCGCGGTGCTCCCGGCTCGCGTTGCCCTTGTTGCCCGCGCGGAAGGTCGGGTGGATCTTGTCGTTGACGAAGTAGTGGTGGCGCAGCGGGACCGGACGCGCCTCCTCGATGATGACCTCGCAGCCGCCACCGTCGCCGCCGTTGACGGTCGCGCCTCGTACCTGGTCGAGCCAGCGACCGAACTCCTCGGCGTTGCTGACCGTCGCCGAGAGGGCCGCGAGCTGCACGGAGGCCGGCAGCTGGACGATGACCTCCTCCCAGACGGCGCCGCGCGAGCGGTCCGCGAGGTAGTGGACCTCGTCGAGGACCACGTGACGCAGACCCTTCAGGGTCGATGACGACTCGTAGATCATGTTGCGCAGGACCTCGGTGGTCATGACCACCACCGGTGCGTCGCCGTTGACCGAGCGGTCGCCGGTCAACAGCCCGACCCGGGCATCCCCGTACCGCTCCACGAGGTCCCGGTACTTCTGGTTGGACAGGGCCTTGATGGGTGTGGTGTAGAACGCCTTGCCGCCGCGCTCGACGGCGTCGTCGCAGGCGAACTCGCCGACGACGGTCTTGCCGGCACCGGTCGGCGCCGCGACGAGCACGGACCGTCCGTCCGCGAGCCCGGTGATCGCCCGTAGCTGGAAGTCGTCGGGCTCGAAGCCCAGGCGGGCGAGGAAGGGCGCGAGCCGGGGGTCGTCCCGGTCCACGGTCCGTACCGCGTCCGTTCCAGATCCGTTCGGGTGCTCAGCCACGCTGCCTCGTCGTCTCCGTCGGCGTGGCGAGGCTACGGGCTCCGCCGGGGTCCGGAGCCACGGGCGGGGCGCCCGGGCACGGGCACGCCCGGGTCACTGGTGCCGTCCCTCCAGGAAGGTGCGCAGCGACGGCAGCGGCGAGACGTCGGTGCGGGAGCCGTCGAGGTCGCTGGTCGAGGCACGCGCGCTCTGGATCAGCTGCTCGGAGCGGGTCCGCAACCTGCCGACCTCGGTGGTCAGGTCCCGGCGGACCGTCTCGTCCTCGACCGTGCTCGCGTGTCCGAGCACCTCGACCGCGTCGCGGGAGAGCGTCACGGCGGAGATGAACTGGCGCTGGACCGGCCGCGCCGACGGGGGCAGGTCCACGCCCGCGAGACGCACCAGCGCCGCGTCGTAGGCCTCCAGCCACGCATCGAGGTTGCGCTCCACCAGCCGTGGATCGCCGTCTCGGCGCAGCTGGACCAGTCCCTCGCTGACGGCGTCGCGATCGTCGGTCGTCGAGGTCCAGATGCCGTCGGCGTCGAGCGCCAGCGGCAGCACGGAGACCTCGACGGCTCGACGCGCGTCGGCCTCGGGACCGGGCGCGGTCCCCCGCCCGACCGCCACGCCGAGGGCCAGGCACAGCACGGCCACGCCCAGCAGCAGGCCCCACCGCTGCCGTCGGGCCAGGAGCACGATCGGCCCGAAGCCCCTCGCCCGCTCGGCGGTCGGCGGCCCCCCATCCTCCGGCTCGGCCGGCTCGGCCGGCGCCCGTTCCACGTCGGAGCGCGTCATGCTCCGCCCCGCTTGCGGCGCCTCCGTTCCACGAACCAGGCGACGCCGATCGAGAGCTCGTAGAACAACCACGCCGGGCCGGCGATGAACAGCAGGGTCACGGCGTCCGTGGTCGGGGTGACGATCGCGGAGCCGGTGACCATCGCGACCACGGCGTAGGGCCGTGCCTTGCGCAGGCCCTCCGCGCGCAGCACGCCGACCATCACGAGCGAGATCAACACGAGGGGCAGCTCGAACACCAGTCCGAAGGCCACGCACATCGCGAGGAAGAACGTGAGGTACTCGGTGGCCGACAGGAAGGCCTCGATCTGCGGCCCACCCATCCCCAACAGCACGTCCAGCGCCCGGGGGATGACCAGGTAGGCGAAACCGATCCCCACGCCGAACATCAGCTGGCTGAGCACCACGAACGGCAGGGCGAAGCGACGCTCGCGCCGCGTGAGACCCGGGGTGATGAACCGCCAGAGCTGGTAGAAGATCACGGGGCCGGCGACGAAGAGCCCCACCACCAACGCCGTGCGGATCCGCACGCTGAACGGCTCCATCGGCCGCAGGGCCACCAGCGAGCAGCTGCCCTCGGGTCGCATGCCGCTCGGCACCGCGCAGTAGGGCGCGATCAGCGGCTCGAGCAGGTACGGGAAGATCACGTACCCGATCACGGTCCCGATGGCCAGAGCGATGACCGCGCGGAAGAGGCGGGTCCGCAGCTCCCGCAGGTGCTCGACGAGCGTCATCTCCCCCGCGGCGCGGGGCGCCGCGGCAGGCTCCTCCACGGCGATGAGCTCAGCGCTCCGCGTCGGGGTCCGACGTCGAGGAGATGTCGCGGCCGGCGTTGGCGTCCTGCTCGGTCTCCTCGTCGGCCCCGTCCTCGGACTCCTCCTCGGAGGCCTTGCGGAACTCCCGCAACGAGGTGCCGATCGAGCTCGCCAGTCCGGGCAGCTTGCGACCCCCGAACAACAGCAGCAGGATGAGCAGGATGATCACCAGCTCCGGTGCCCCGATTCCGCCCATGTCCCGCTCCCTGTCGTGACGCCCGGATCCACCGCCGAACCCGCGGCGCCTCGCGAGTGTACCGACTCCACGTCCGGACGGGCGGTGTCCGGGCTCGCCGTGCGGTGCTCAGTGGGTTCGGTCGGCGCGCTCGGTCTGCAGGGTCTCCAGGCGCGCGGTGATGCGTTCGAGCTCGCGCTGGGTGACGGCCTGCTGATCCCGGATCTCGTCGACCAACGGTTGCGTGCGCTCGAGCGCACGCGTGGCGTCGCCGTACGCGCGCAGGACCCGCTGCACAGCGACCACGAGCACCCCGACGAGCAGCAGGAGCGTCGCCGCGGCGCCGACGACGAGCACGATCAGGGTCGGGGTGTTCACGGCAGGCCCTCGTCGACGCGGCTCGGCGGCACCGGGGCAGCGTAGTGACCCGTCACCCCCGGCCGGCCACGCCCCGGTCGTCCCCGGCGGGGTGCACCCGACCGCCCCCGCCTCGACGACCCGCAGCGCGACCGGTCGGCGTCGTCGCGGACGCGACCGGTCGGTGTCGCTACCGACCCGATCGCTACCGACCCGAT
>SKTG01000223.1 GCA_007118045.1 Nitriliruptoraceae bacterium | reverse complement strand
GCGAGCGCGGAGGCATCGGGCTCCGACGACCTGGCAGCGCCGGTCGGTGGGGAGGAGGCGTGGCGCGGCCGCCGCATCGAGCTGCGGGACGCCTGGCAGGAGACCGTGGAGCTGCTCCGACCGATGATGGTGCCGCTGGTCGTCGGCCTGAGCGTGGGTGCCTTGATCTACGGCGCGGTGCCCGAGGGCACGTTCGCCGAGGTGCTGGGACGCTCGTCGTGGCTGACCCTGCCGCTCGCGGCGTTGCTCGGCCTCCCGCTGTACCTGCGGGGAGAAGCCGCGTTCCCGATCGGTGCCGGCCTGCTCGCGGCCGGCGTCGGGGAGGGGCCGATGTTCGCGATGGTCATCGCCGGGATGGGTGCGAGCCTGCCCGAGGTCACGATCCTGTCGAGCATCTTCGACCGTCGGCTCCTCACCGTCTTCCTGGCCTCCGTGTTCGCCATGGCCGTGGCCGGCGGGGCGTTGCTCCCCCTGGTGACCTGAGACCGACGCAGGGAGCCGCCCGGGGGAGGGGGATCCGCGGCGGATCGCGCACACGGCGTCGCGCTCGCCACGGCACACTCGTGACATGTCCCGACGCAGCACACAGAAGGCCCTCGTGGCGGCGGCCCGCCGCGCCGGGGTGACCGACGCGCGCGTCCTCGAGGCGGTCCGCTCGGTGCCCCGGGAGTCGTTCGTCCCGCCTGACCTGCGCGGGCAGGCCGCCGACGACCGGCCGCTGCGCATCGGCGAGGACCAGACCACCTCGCAGCCGTCCCTGATCGCGACCATGGTGGCGGCGTTGGAGCTCGACGGGACGGAACGGGTGCTGGAGATCGGCACGGGCCTGGGCTACGAAGCGGCCCTGCTCGGCCAGCTGGCCGCCGAGGTCCACACGATCGAGCGGCACCGTTCGCTCGCGGACGCGGCCCGGCGATGCCTCGCCGACGCCGGGTGCGAGAACGTGACCGTGCACGTCGGCGACGGCACCCGCGGACTACCGGAGCACGCGCCCTACGACGCGGTCGTCATCGCGGCGGCCGCGGGGCGGGTCCCGGCGGCGGTGACGGAGCAGCTGGTCGAAGGCGGGTGGGTCGTGGCCCCCGTCGGGTCCTCGGGCACCCAGCAGGTGGTGCGCTACCGGGCCACCGGTGGCGAGCTGGTCGAGGACCGGCGGATGGTGCCGGTCCGGTTCGTTCCCCTCGTCGAGGATCCGCGCTGACGCGATGACGCGCTCGCGAGCGGCGGGCGCCGAGCGCATCGGGGGACAGCCCCGGCCGGCTCCTAGGCTGCGGTCGCTCGGGCCGGTTCCGACCCCGACGCCCGCCGAGAGGAGCAACCGATGTCAGATCATCAGGGCGGGCCACTCGCCGGCATCCGCGTCGTCGACCTCACCCGGGCACTGTCGGGTCCCTACGCCACCCTGATGCTCGCCGACGCCGGCGCGGACGTCGTCAAGGTCGAGCGACCCGGTGGAGGCGACGACAGCCGTGGGTGGGGGCCACCCTTCGTCGGGCCGGAGGAAGCGCCGGAGTCCTCCTACTTCCTGTCGATCAACCGCTCGAAGCGGTCGGTGGTGCTCGATCTCAAGGACGAGGCCGACCTCGCGAGGCTGCGCCGGCTGCTCGCCGACGCGGACGTGGTCGTGGAGAACTTCCGGCCCGGGGTGATGGAACGGCTCGGACTGGGCCCCGACGAGCTCGAGGCCCTCAACGAACGTCTCGTGGTGCTCTCGATCACCGGGTTCGGCGAGGGCGGACCCGACGGTGACCGGTCCGGGTTCGACCAGATCATCCAGGGGGAGGCCGGGTTCATGGGTATCACCGGTCCCGTCGACGGCGACCCCATCAAGTTCGGCATCCCGATCACCGACGTGCTGTCCGGCATGTTCGGCGCCTACGGGGTCGTCTCCGCCCTGCACGAACGCGAGCGCACCGGCCGCGGGCAACGTGTCACCACCTCGCTGCTGGCCTCCGCCGTCGCCGTGCACGCCTACCAGGGCACCCGCTGGACGGTCGGCGGCGAGGTGCCGCGGCCCGGTGGCAACCGGCATCCGACGATCGCGCCGTACGGCGCGTTCACCTGCTCCGACGGCTGGGTCAACATCACGGTGGGCTCGGAGGGGCTCTGGCGCCGTTTCGCGCCCCTGGTCGGACTCGCGGTCGACGACCCCCGGTACGCGACCAACCGGGACCGGGTGACCAACTGGGACGATCTCGAGGCCGACATCAACGGTGCGCTGCTGAGCGGGACCGTGGCGGACTGGCTGGCCCGGCTCGCCGAGGCCGGCGTGCCGGCGGGCCGCATCAGGAGCATGGACGAGGTCTACGCCTGGGACCAGCTGGAGCACCTCGGTCTGATCGACCGGGTGCAGCACCCGACGGCGGGCACGCTGGAGCTGCCGGGCGCCCCGGTGCGCTGGTCCCGTTCGGGGCGGAGGACGGCCGACCCGCCGCCTCGGCTGGGCGAGCACACCGACGAGGTGCTCGGCGGGGCGTGACGGCTCAGCGGCGGACCGGCATCAGCAGCCACAGGATCAGGTAGGCGATCTCGCTCGCCCCCGTGATGGCGAGGATCACGAATATCAGCCGCACGAGGAACGGGCTGAAGCCGTAGTGCTGCGCGATCCCGGCGCACACGCCGACGAGTACGCGTCCCTCCCCGCGCCTGGGGCGGTCGAGCTTCGAGCTGGCCACGGTCGGTCTCCTCTGCCGGTGTCGGCGCACCCGTCGGGTCCGCCGGTCGGATGCTCGGCGCAGCCTACGGCCGGGCTACGACGGGGACCCGGCCGGAACGGCGGGGCCGGGCGGCGGGTGTCCGTTCGCGTCCTCGACCAGCCGGACCAGCCGACCAGGGTCCGCGTCACTCGGACCCGTCCGGGAGCTCGACCCGACCCTCCGCGTCGAGCGGGAACAACGGGTTGTGGGCGATCTCCCACAGGTGTCCGTCGGGGTCGGTCACGTAGCCCGAGTAGCCACCCCAGCTGGCACGCCGCGCCGGCCTGGTGACGCGGCCGCCGGCTGCCGCCGCGGTCGCCAAGAGCGCATCGACGTCCGCTTCGTCCGGCAGGTTCACCGCGAGCGCGACCGCGTGCGTGCCGGCCTCCGTCCCCGCGCTCGCCGATGCGACGCCGGCGTCCCGGGCGAGGTCCGCGCGGCCGTACAGGGCCAGCACCACCGTGCCGCCCTGCAGGAACACCACCTCGCCCTCGACGGAGGCCGCCGACCGGCGCCAGCCCAACGCCTCGTAGAAGGCGCGGGCCCGCGACAGGTCGTCGACGCCGAGGGTGATCAGGCTGACGTGCGGCATACGGGCCCCGGTCCTCGTGACGGCACAGGTCTAGCAGCCGCGTCGGCTCCGGAGGGCAGCGACTAGCGTGCCGGGGGCGGCCGGCGGACGGTCGCGTCCGTACCCGACGTCGTCGAGGGAGCCGTTGATGCCCACCCCCCACCTGAGCGCCGAACCGGGTGACTTCGCCGCGACCGTCCTGCTCCCGGGCGATCCGCTGCGGGCCGAGCACATCGCGGAGCGCTGCTTCGACGAGCCGCGACAGGTCAACGCGGTCCGCAACGCCCTCGGGTTCACGGGTAGCTACCGCGG
>SKTG01000448.1 GCA_007118045.1 Nitriliruptoraceae bacterium | reverse complement strand
GCCGAACCGTGCATGGATGTCAAGGACACGGCCTGTGTCCAGGAATGCCCCGTCGACTGCATCTACGAGGGGGATCGGATGCTCTACATCCACCCCAGCGAATGCATCGACTGCGCGGCCTGTGAGCCGGCATGTCCGGTCGAGGCGATCTTCTACGCCGACGACGTCCCACCGGAGTGGGGCGAGTTCACGGCGATCAACGCCGAGTACTTCGAGGGCGAGGTCACCGGCCTCGGGTCCCCCGGCGGGGCCGGGGAGGTCGGCCCGACCAAGGTCGACCACCCGAAGGTCGCGGCGTACGAGATCTCCTGAGGGTGTGGCGCCGACGTCGGCGTGCGCTGCGCGGCGCGCCCGACGTCCCGACGCTCGCGGCCGAGCACCTCGAGGCCGGCGATCCGACCGGGTGGTTCGAGCCGCTCTACGCGAGCGCACGCCGGGACCTCGACGCCGTCCCCTGGGCGGAAGGGGCTGCCCACCCCTACGTCACGGACTGGCTCGACGACCCCGTGTCCACCCCGCCGGGTCGGCGGGCGGCCGTGGTGGGGTGCGGTCTGGGTGACGATGCCGCCGAGCTGGCTCGGCGCGGCTACGACGTCGTGGCCTTCGACGTCGCGCCCTCGGCGGTGGCCTGGGCGCGTGAGCGTCACCGCGGGATCGACGTCGACTGGCGGGTCGTCGACGCCCTCGAGCCGCCGGACGAGCTGATCGGTGCCTTCGACCTGGTCCTCGAGGTCCGCACCGTCCCGTCGTTGCCCGGCGTGGTCCGCGAGGCGGCGATGGACGCGATCGGACGGCTGGTCGCCGAGCGTGGGGTCCTGGTGGTGGTCACGCTGGTGGCGACGAGCACGGAGGCCGCCGACGCGTGGTCCGGGCCTCCCTGGGTGCAGGCGCCGAGCGAGCTGGCGACGTACCGCTCGAGCGGGCTGGTGCGCCTGGCGATGGAGCACCCACCATCGGACCCGTCCGGCGTGCTCGAGGCGCGGGTCACGTGGCAACGCCCGGCTGGGGCGGACCCACGGGGTGGTCCGCGTCCCGGCGGGACGCTCCCGCTGGCCTGAGGCGGCGCAGCCGGCCCAGATCGGTCAGTCGTCGTCCTCGCCGCCGCCCAGCAGCTGCTCGGCCTTGTTCGCCGCGAAGCGGCGGGCCACCATCACGCTCGCCGCCAACACCGCCGACCACAGCAGCAGGTCGCGCAGGTCCCGGTCGTCGCTCACGTCGGCCGCCGTCGGCGGGTCCTCGCCGCGGATCCTCGTCCAGCCGAGCTCCACCGCGCGGCGGGCGGCGACGGCTGCTCCGGCTGCGGCGCCGGCGGCTGCCAGCTTGCTCACCAGGATGCCCATGGTTCCTCGTCGTGGTCGGGGGCGCGGGGCCGGTGGCTCGCGCCGGTGTGGTGTGTGGGGGCGGTGCTCGCGGACGGCAAGCGGGACCGGTCCTCGGGGTGCGGTCAGGGCAGGTGTGCGGTCAGGGCGGCGACGTCGTCGTGCAGACCGTCGAGGACGGCCCGTGCGTCGCGGCCTCGGAGGCGCTGCTTGGTGCCGGCGTAGGCGCGGGCCGGCAGCTCGGCCAGCTCCCGGGCTCGCGTCGTGGCCGCGCCCAGGACCTCGTCGGCGGGGACGAGCACGTCGGCGAACCCGCAGTCGACGGCGGTCGCCGCCTCGACGCGCTCGCCCGGGAGCAGCAGATCCTCGAGCCGGTCCCGCCGCAGGTTCGCTCGGGCGAGGGCCAGCCCGAACTCGGGGATCTCGAAGTCGATGCGGGTCTCGGTCAGCCCCCAGTAGCCCTCCGGGGCCGCGACGGCGTGATCGCAGGCCATCGCCAACATGCTGCCGGCCGCGATGGCGTGCCCGGGTGCGGCGCAGACGGTGGGTCGGGGGTCGGTCCACCAGCCCATGAGGCACTCGCCGAAGCGCACCAGCAGGCGGTGCACGCCCTCGCGCCCGTTGGCGGCCATCCACTTCACGTCGAGACCGGCGGTCAGGATCCCGGGTCGGCCGGTGAGCACGATCGCCGTGGCCGCGGGCTCGTCCAGCGCGGCGACGAGGGCCTCGAACCGCTCGGGGGTGAGCACGTTCTTGTCCCCGTCGTCGAGGGTCACGGTGAGGACACCGTCGGCCACTCGCGACGTCACCGCCTCGCCGACCTCCCGCGTCCCGGTCGCCGCATCCACCAACGTGCCCCTCGTTCGTCGCGTGGCGCCGAGCCTAGGCGGTGGACCCGGACCTCTACACCAGCAGCCGGGCCGAAGGTCGGTCGGTCGTGGGCCCGTAGCTCTCCCAGGCGCTGACCAACCGCCGCATCCCCTCGGCGAGCACCGGCTCCGGACGGGCGAACACGATGCGCAACGACCGTCGGTTGCCCTCGTCCACCGACAGCGACGGTCCGGGAACGACCGCCACGCCGTGGCGCGCGGCCACCTCGGCGAACTCGTCCGCGTTGCCGCGGGGCAGGGTCGCCCACACCGACAGCCCGCCGCGCGGTCGGTTCCAGGTCCACTCCGGCAGGTCCCGTTCGAGCAGGGCGCACACGAGGTCGCGTCGTGGGGCGAGCTCGGCCCGGCGCTCGGCCACCACCCGGGCGCGGTTCTCCAGGAGCCGGACGGCCAGCAGCTGGCTGATGAGCGGGGTGCCGAGGTCGGCGACGGTCTTGGTCGCGAGCATGCGGGCGGCCCAGTCGTCGGGCGAGCGGACCCAGCCCACCCGCAGCCCCGCCCAGTAGAGCTTGGCGGTGGAGCCGATCGTGTGCACGGCGGCGCCGGGCGCCACGGCCGCGAGGGGCGGGGGCACGGGCCCACCGTCGAGATCGACGTCGGCCATGGTCAGGTCCTCGAGCACGGCCGTGCCCGAATCGAGGGCCAGCTCGCCGATCCGTTCGCGCCGTTCGAGGGGCAGCACCGCGCCGGTCGGGTTGTGGAACGTCGGTGTCACGTAGAGCAGCTTCACCTCCGTGCGCGCCATCAGGTCGGTCAGCACGTCCACGCGTACCCCGTGCTCGTCGACGGGGAGGGGGACGACCCGCGCCCCGAAGCGGCGGAAGACGTCGAGCGCGCCGGGGAACGTCGGCGACTCGACCAGCACGCTGTCGCCGGGCTGCAGGGTCTGGCGGGCGATCAGCGAGATGGCCTGGTGCGCGCCCGTGGTGATGACGATGTGGTCCTCGGTCGTGGGCAGCCCGCTCTCCTCGAAGCGGCGGGTGACGGCCTCGCGCAGCAGGCGCAGACCGTGGGGCAGGTAGCCGTGGTGCGAGGTCAGGGACGCGACGTCCTCGACCGTGAGCGAGCCGAGGATCTGGTTGACGGTGGGGGAACCGGTCAGCGCCGCGACCGAGAGGTCGATGGCCTCGTCGTCGTCGACCGCCTCGCCGGGGCCGCTCTTCTGGTCGAGCCCGTCGTCGGAGAGGAACAGCCGGGCCGTGGCCACCGCGTCGACGCCCTCGTGCTCGTCGCTCGACGAGGTCCGCACCCACGTGCCCGACCCCTGGCGGCTGGTCAGCCAGCCCTCGGCCTTCAGGCGGTCGTAGGCGGCGACCACCGTCGCCCGGCTGACCGACAGCGAGCGTGCGAGCGCACGCTCCGGTGGCAGGACCGTGCCGAGGGGCACCTCGCCGCGGTCGATGGCGCGCTTGAGACCGTCGGACAGCTGCCGGTAGAGCGGACCGTCACCCTCCAGCGACGGGGCGAGCAGGCCCGCGAGGTGAGGACCACTTTCCCGGATTGGCTGGTCCAATAGCGATCCAAACAGTGGGGTTCCGCGGGTTGGCCCGGCGACGAGCACGTGGTAACGTACCACTATCAGGCCAACCGGAGCAGTCCACTTCCCGGTACCGCTCCGGACCTCGAGACGCTGGTTCCTCGGGTCTCCGGTGGAGTCTCCCATCCACCACCCGCCACAGCGTCGTACAACTCGATACCTGCGCGTGACCACCTCTCTCCCAAGAGGTCGCGCGCCCCGCTCGGGACCACACGGACGCCCTGCTCTCTCCCAACTGTGGCTCCCACCGCAGACGACGGATGCTCTCCCCATCCGCTCCAGCGGGCTCCGTCCCGAGCGCACGACGTCCCCCCGGCTCTCCCACCGGGGGGACGCTTCGTGTGCCGTCGTCGGTCAGGTCAGGGGCAGGCTCGGCATGCCGGCCGTGCCGTCGAGCACGCGCACGCGCACCCCGCAGGCGCGCAGGAAGTCGCGGACCTCGTCCCAGCCCTCGTACCGGCCCCCGTCGGCCACGACCTCGGCGACCCCGCTGTTGGCCAGCAGCTTCGCGCAACCGAAGCACGGCGCGCCGGTGCAGTAGAGACCGGCGCCGTCGCGCTGCTCGGGTGAGGAGAACAGCAGCGCGTTGGCTTCCGCGTGGATCGCGATGCAGCGCTCGTAGGCGTGGCCCTGCGGCGCGTCGGAGCCGGCGCGCGGGCAGGCGCCGTCCTCGCAGTGGGGGTAGCCGCTGGGGCCGCCGTTGTACCCCGTGGACACGATGCGTCGGTCCTTCACGATCACGGCACCGTGCTTGCGCCGGGCGCAGGTCGCCCGGGTCGCGGTGGTCCGCGCGAGCTGCAGGAAGTACTCGTCCCAGGAGGCTCGCCCGTCCTCGCCCATCGACCCGCGCTCGTGCACCGTCAAGACCCAACCGCCGTGGACGACCCGTCGGGGCGAGACCCTAGCCAGCCGTGCCGTCGCGCCGGTGCTCGGGCTCACCCTCCTGGCTCGGGAGGCGGCGCCGGGACCCGAGCACGAGCTCCGTGGTCGTGCCGGCCCTGAGCGAGGCGCCGAGCAGGTACGCGAACAGGGCGAGGGCCCCGGTGACGGCGGTCGCGAGCGCCCACAGCGCCGCACGCGCGACGGACCGTTCGCGCCACGCGATCCAGAGCCAACCGAACGCGAAGACGAGGTAGATGTCGATCAGCGTCACCCGGCCCCAGGCGAGCTCGAGCATCGCCGCCCCGTCCGCGGCCAGCGGCGAGAGGGTGAACGCTCCCGGGATCGCGGCGGCCATGGCACCCAGGCCGAACGCGGCCAGGAGCCGGATCGCGATCATCGCCACGGCGCCACCTCGTCGTCGACGTGGTTCGCGCCCGGACGGCTCAGAGGTTGCCCCGTTCGGCCTGCGCCCGCTCGATGGCCTCGAACAGCGCCTTGAAGTTGCCCACCCCGAAGCCGCGGGAGCCGTGCCGTTGGATGATCTCGAAGAACAGCGTGGGCCGGTCCTGCACGGGTTCGGTGAACAGCTGGAGCAGGTAGCCCTCGTCGTCACGGTCGACGAGGATGCCGAGCCGCTCGATGTCCTCCCAACGCTCGTCGACCTGGCCGACCCGTTCGCGCGCCTCCGCGTAGTACTGCTCGGGGACCTCGAGGAAGCCGACACCGCGGTCGCGCAGCTCCGCGACGGTGCTCACGATGTCGTCGGTCGCCAGCGCGAGGTGCTGGACGCCCGGACCGCCGTACGCCTCCAGGTACTCGTCGATCTGGGACCGCTTCCGGCCGGCTGCCGGCTCGTTGATCGGCAGCTTGATGCGGCCCTCGTCGTCCCAGAGCACCTTGCTCATCAGGGCGGTGTAGTCGGTCGAGATGGCCTCGTCGTCGAAGTGGCGCAGCTGGGAGAAGCCCAGGATGTCCTCGTAGAAGCGCGACCAGCGGTCCATCTCGCCCAACTCGACGTTGGCGACGACGTGATCGACCAGCTCGAGGCCGGCGTCGCCCGTGACCGGCTCCTGCTCGAGCGCCACGTACCCGGGCCGGTACGGGCCGGAGTACTCGTCGCGCTGCACGAACGAGTGGATCGTGTCGCCGTAGACCGAGATGGCCGCCACGACCAGCTTGCCGTGCTCGTCGGCGAGGACCTCGGGCTCACGGTGGACGGCGGCCCCGCGCTCGGTCGCCAGCGCGAACGCCTCCTCGGCGTCGGGGACCCGGAAGGCGACGTCGCGGACGCCGTCCCCGTGGCGCCGGTGGTGGTCGGCGACGGGGTGGTCGGGTCCGAGCGCCGCGGTGAACACGAAGCGGATCGCCCGCTGCTCCAGCACGTACGAGACCCGGTCGCGGACCCCGGTCTCCGGACCGGCGTAGGCCACGGGTCGGAAGCCGAACGCCGAGCGGTAGTAGTGCGCGGCCTGCTTGGCGTTGCCGACCCAGAACTCCACGGCGTCGTAGCCGGTCAGAGGCAGGTCCGTCGGTGGCATGGCAGCTTCCGGGTCGAGCGGCACGGGGAGCGCGGAACCCCGGTGGACCACCGGGCGGGCGGACGGTCGAGGGGACCGCGGGCCACCGCGGCGTGGCCGGGTGGGCCGTCAGGGTACGGCTGGCGCTCGTCGCCGTTCCGGGCGGTGCCGTCGGAGGGACGTGACCGTCACGCAACGCGCGGCAACGAGCGGTCGGTGCGGCCCGGCGCGCTCGTCGCCCGGGTCCGGCCAGCCCGGCCGGGTCAGGCGGGTGGGATCTCACCCGGTGGGAGGTCGCTGCGCCCGGCCAGGGGTGACAGCTCGAACTCGGGGCGACCGATCCGCAGGAACTCGACCGGCTCGTCGTTCGCGAGGTGCTGGTCCACCAGCTGGGGCACGTCGTCCACGGTCACGCCCCCGTACCAGATGTCGTCGGGCGCCACGTAGATCGTCGGTCCCACCATGCACGGTTCGAGGCAGCCGGAGGCCACGATCTTGACGTCGACCAGACCCTGCCGGCCGGTCTCCTCCCGCAGCTGCTCGAACAGCGCGGCCGAGCCCCGGCGGATGCACGAGGGGCGAGGGTGCTCCTCGGGGCGTTCGTTGATGCAGACGAACACGAACTTGCGTGGCATGCCGACCCGGGCCATGGCGCGCTCCTCGTTCCGACAGCGCCTCGCCACCACCGTAGCCTGCACGTCCTCCGTGCCCCCACGACCCGAGGCCCCCCGTGCCCACCGACGACGCCCCCCCGCGAACGCCACCCGAGCCATGGACGACGCAGGAACGGATCGTGGACACGTGCCGACGCATCGCGGTGGTCGGGGCCTCGTCCGACCCGAGGCGGCCCAGCCACGGGGTCGTCTCCGTGCTGCTCGACGCCGGTTTCGAGGTCGTCCCGGTCAACCCGAACGTGGCGGCGGTCCACGGCATCCCGGCGGTGCCCTCGCTGACCGAGGTCCCCGGTCGCATCGACCTGGTCGACGTGTTCCGGCGGGCCGAACACGCGCCGGCGATCGCGCGTGAGGCGGTCGCGGTCGGGGCGCAGGCGCTGTGGCTGCAGCTCGGCGTGCGCTCCGAGGAAGCACGCCGCATCGCGACGGACGGGGGTCTGCGCTACGTCGAGGACGCGTGTCTGGCCGTCGCGGTCGACTCGGCCCGTCACCAGCACCACGGCGACGGGTGAGGCGCGTGGAGCGGGAGACGCGCGGGTCGGCCGTCCGCGGCCGCGGGGTTCTCGGACCGGGCTCACCCGGGTCACACCCTGGGCCTCCGCGTCCGACCGACCCATCGCCGGGCTGGTCGGCACCGGATGATCCACGTCCCCGATCCGACCGACGAGGCCACCCATGACCGCGCGTCCGCCCGAGCCGTCGTCGACCGGGCCCGTGCCCGCCGGGGTGGGCACCGACCGCGTCGGCCTCACCGCGCGCCAGCACCGCTTCGACCTCGCGCCCGGAGCGCCGGTCGTGATGGGCATCGTCAACACCAACCCCGGCTCGTTCTCCGACCGGGAACACCTGGCGACGACCGAACGGCAGCTGGCCGCGGCGCTGGCGATGGTCGACGCCGGTGCGGGCATCATCGACGTGGGCACCGACTCCGGGGTGACCTACGGCGAGGCGGTCGACCTGCGGACCCAGATCGACCGGGCGGTCCCGCTCGTCCGGCAGCTGGTCGGTCGGGGCGTGCCGGTCTCGGTCGACACGCCGTCATCGGCCGTGGCCGAGGCCACGCTGGCGGAGGGGGCGTGCATGATCAACGACGTCTCCGGTCTGGCCGACCCCCGGATCGCCGAGCTGTGCGCCGAGCACCGCGCGGCGCTGGTCGTCCTGCACACGCGGGCCGGCCACAAGCAGGACGTCTTCGTCGACGTCGAGGACGTCGTCGAGGACGTACTCGAGCTGTTCGAGGACCGCATCGCCCGCGCGCAGGAGGCGGGCCTGGCGCGGGACCGGCTCGTCCTCGACCCCGGGCTCGGCTACACGAAGACCCCCCACGACGACGTCGAGGTGCTGCGCGCCTACTCGCGCTTCGCGCGGCTCGGCCTGGCGCTGCTCACCGGTGCGTCACGCAAGTACTTCACCGGGGTGATCACGGGTGCCGAGCCACCTGACCGGCTGCCGGAGACGCTGGCGACCGTGGAGCTGGTGCGCTCGGTCCCCGGCTTCGTGCGCGTCCACGACGTCGACGAGGTGGCGCGCTACCTCGCCGTCGCGGAGACCGTCGACGGGCTCCGGGCGTTGCCCGCGTACGACCTCGAGCGGACGCGGCTGCGCTGGATCGCCACCGGCTGAGCGGCTCACGGCCGGTGGGTGCCCCGGCGGTGGCGCAGCAGCAGATCCCCGGCGTGCTCGAACACGGAGACGAGCTCGAACCCACGGGGCGCCTCAGCCCGCCCGGCGACGATGCGCGCGGCGGACCCGCCCACCAGGGTCGGGGCCAGGGTGAGGAACACCTCGTCGATCCGGTCCTCGGTGAGCAGCGCCTGGTTGAGCGTCGGGCCGCCCTCGCAGAGGATGCGCGGGAGCCCGAGCGAGACGAGGTGCTCGACGACGACCCCGCCACCCAGCTGCCCGTCGGGGAACACGTGCAGCTCGGCGCGGTCCTCGAGCCGGGCGAGCCGGCGCTGGTCCGCCGCGTCGGAGGTGAGCACGAGCGGCGGGTGTTCGGGGTCGGCGAAGACGGGCAGTTCCGGGTCGAGTGCCCCGGAGCGGCTGACGATGGCCAGTCGCGGAACGGGGCGCAACCCACGCGCGGCGCGGTCCTCGCGCCGGGCCGCGGAGCCCCGCAGCGGGCCGTAGCGTTCGTCCCGGACCGTGCCGGCTCCGACGAGCGAGACGTCGTTCGAGGCCCGCAGACGCGAGAGCGCCAGCAGGTCCGCGTCGCCTCCGAGCCCGCCGGACACGCCGTCCAGGGCGACGGCACCGTCCAAAGACGACACCATGCACAGGGCCACCCAGCCGTCGCGGTCGGGCCCACCGGTCGGCAACGTCAGCCCCCGGTAGAGCTCGTCGAGGTCCGACTCGGCGGGCTCCGGGTGGAGGTGTCGCAACCGGTTCAGGTGAGGAACTCCAGCACCGTGGCGGCGACGTCACCGGGCGATTCGAGCGGTGACCAGTGCCCCACGTCGGGCAGGACCTTGACGCGACAGACCGGGATCGACGAGCTGATCTCCTCGGCCATCGCGAGCGGCGTCGAGCGGTCGTGGGCGCCGGTGACGATCAGGGTCGGCTGGCCGATGTCATCGCGTCGGATGTTGGGCGCGTCCGCCAGGGCCCTGCACGACTTGGCGTAGTTCTGCGGTTCGTTGCGCAGGAACACCTCGCGGAGCAGTCCGACCATGCCGGCGTGGATCGCATGCGACTGCGGGGAGACGGCACCCTCGAGCCACGGTTCGACCAGCACGTCCATGCCGTCCTTCTCGACCAGCTCGGCGCGCTCGCGGTAGGCGTCCGCGGTCGGGGGCTGGAAGTACGAGATCCCGCCGACGAGCACCAGCTGATCGATGCTCTCGGGCTCGGTCTGCGCGAGGTGCTGGGCCACCAGCGTCCCGAGCGAGTGCCCGACCAGGGTGACGGCGGGCAGCTCGAGGTGGCGGATCAGCTTGAGGACGTCCTTGGCCCACCCCTCGATGGAGAACTTGCCGCGGCCCTGGCTGCGGCCGTGGCCACGCAGGTCGAGGGCGACGCAGTGGTGGTGCTGCTTCATCGCCTGCATCACGCCGTGCCAGACGTTCGACGAGCCGCCGAGACCGTGCAGGAACACGATCGGCGGCCCCTCGCCGTAGCTGACGTAGTGCATGGTGTTGCCGTCGATGTCGGCGAACACGGTGGCCTCCTGAGGTTGCTGGGCGGACGACGGTCGCTGCCCGGCTCCGGGCGCGCACGCGGCCGTACCGCGGTGGACGACGTCGTGTCCGACGTCGAGGTCGGTGGCGCGGGAGCCTAACGTCTCCGCCGAGGTGACCGGGCCGCGTGCACCGCCGTCGCGGCTCGGTCCGGCGGTGGGACCCGTCGGTTCGCGGGTGGGGTCCGAAGCCCCCGGACGACGATGCGAGGAGCGAGCTCATGCGGCTGGAGATCGTGCGGAACGCCGACGCCCCGCGGGAGGTGGTCTGGTCCGTGTTGACCACCTGGGAGCGCCAGCCGGAGTGGATGCTGGACGCCAAGGAGGTCCACGTGCTCACGCCCGCGCGGACCGGTGAGGGGGTGACGATCCGCTGTCCCACGAACCTGCTGGGACTCACCGTCCAGGACGTGATGCGCGTGACCGGGTGGGACGAGCACCGCCGGCTCGAGGTGACCCACCTCGGCCGGATCATCACCGGCTCCGGCGCCTTCGAGCTCGAGGACCGTCCGGAGGGCGGCACCCGCGTGACGTGGTGGGAGGAGGTCGACCCGCCGCTCGGCGCCTTCGGGGAGTGGGGCGCCTCGACGTTCGTGCGGCCGGTGCTGCGCCGGGTGTTCGGGCGGTCGCTCGGCAACCTCGTGACCCTCGCGGAGGCGGAGGCCGCCGCCACGGACGCGTGATCTCGTCCGGGTGCACGCTGGCCGGGGCCGCGTCGGTCAGCCCTCGCGCCGCCCCACGCCGAGCACCGTCTCGACGGCGCGCCGGACCACCCCCGGCTGCGTGCGGGCCCAGGTGATCGCCTCCGCGTCGTCACCGACCGGCGCGTCCTCCCCCACCGGACCGGGCGGGGAGCTCGCGGCCAGCACGATCAGGGGGTCCGGCGCACGGTTGTCGATGCCGTGGACCGTGTCGGCGGGGACGAGCACGGCACCCATCGGGTCGAGCCCCACCTCGCCCTCGTCGGTCACGAACCAGGAGCGACCGCCGATCACGGTGTAGGCGACGTCCTCGTCGGGCAGGTGCAGCACCCCGGTCGACGACCTCGGCTCGATGCACCACAGGTCGACGCCGAGGCTCGCGGTCTGGAACACGCGCGTACGGGTGGCGGCGCCGGGGCGGCAGTCGGCGTAGTCGCGGAGGTCGACGGGACGGACACCCCCGAGCGCTCGGGCCGTGGCGTCGGCCGTCCCCGCCCCCGGCTGCGGATCGGTACTGGCGTCGTCGGGTCCCATACGGCGCAACGGTAGCCGGCGCGACCCGGGGTCTCGTCCCGCCCGGAAGCCACGGACCGCCGGCGCGCCCGTGGGTCCCACGGCGGACGGGGCGCGTCCGGCGACCACGAAGAGATGTCCCGTGATGCGATCTTGATGTTGTGCAGGTAGGCGACGGCGGCCAGGGTTGTCGGGACGTGTTCTCCTTTCCTGGCGGACGATGAGGTTGGTGCCGGGTGGAGCGCGACGCCGATCAGCTCTCCGCAGCCGCCCGCGAGGCGAAGGAACGGCGGAACCGGCAGAAGTCACTGGATCGATCGAGGCGTAACACCAACCCCGACCAGTACCAGCTCTCCAGGGCACAGAAGCGAGAGCAGAAGCGGCGCAAGGACGCCGGGCTGTCCGACCGGAGGTTCGTACCGGCAGGGCCACGCAAGACTCGCAAGGACGACGAACCTGTTCAGGCGTACCGCCACGACCGCCTATCGCGCTCCTACCGCAAGGGCCGGGCCGGAGCCGCCGAAGAATCGACCGGTCTCGTCCGCACCCGCCGCGACCGCGCCCGTGCCGTCGCTGCCGACCTCGTCGCGACCCACGGGCCTGATCTGGTGGTCGAGGACTGCAACCTCACCGCCTGGGCCTGCCAGTGGGGACGCAGCCTGCACGCGTTCGCACCAGGGACGCTGCCGGCCGCCCTCGACCGCGAAGCGACCGCGACCGCCGAGCAGCGCAACACCGACGGCGGGGTGCGGCGGGCGTCCACCCGCACGACCGCGCTGTCACAGCACTGCCTTTGTGGCCACCGTGCCGCCAAGACTCTCGGCCAGCGCACCCACCGGTGCCCGCGGTGCGGGCTTGAGGGCGACCGTGACGCCGTCAGCGCAACCCTGGCCGCGTTCGTCAACGTCGACCCCGACAAGCCAGCCACGGCGACGCTGGACCATACGGCTGCCCGACAGGGACTCCAGCACCCGACGATGTGGGCCACTCGGCCAGACCATCCAACGCACCAAGGGCCGGCAAGACGGCCCGTCCGTGCCAACCGCAAACCCACCCCCGCACCGCCCTAGTGGCGGTCGGGCTGTGGGACGGCCACCCGCCACGGCGGGTTCTGCACGGCGAACCCGGACACGGCGCCCCGCCCAACCCTCCACGAGCCCTCGGGTCGCGGGAGAGCGGACGGGAACGCGAACCGGAAGCCCCCGCGTAGGCGACGCAAACGCGCCACCATTGCGGGACATCTCTTAGGCTCGGCGCTCGATCCCCGCCCCTGCGCGGTCCCGATGCCGCGTCTTTCGTCGCCAGGAGCAACCCGTGCCCACCGTCGACGTCGTCACCACCCCGCTGGCCGAGAGCGGTGCCCCGCTCATCGTGGTCGGCGCCTTCGCGCCCGGTTCGGGCGAACGCACGGACCCCCCGGAGCCGGCACCGGACGCCACGGCCCTGGCGGAGGCCGCGGGACTCGACCTCGCGGCGGAACTGGTGGCTGCCGGTTTCGACGCGTCCGTCGGGGCGACGCTGCGCCTGCCCACGCGCGGCGCCCTGCCGTCGCCCACCGTGCTGGTCGTCGGCCTGGGCAAGCGCGCGGACGCGAAGCCCGACACCTTGCGCGTGGCCGGCGCCGCCGCCGCCAACGCCGCCGAGCGCG
>SKTG01000423.1 GCA_007118045.1 Nitriliruptoraceae bacterium | reverse complement strand
TCACCGCGGACGGCGGAGCGGCGCGACGGTTCCAGCACGAGATCGAGGTCGGCATGGTGGGCATCAACGTGCCGATCCCCGTGCCCGTCGCCTACTACTCGTTCGGCGGGTGGAAGTCGTCGTTGTTCGGCGACACGCACGTGTACGGCCGGGAGGGGGTGCACTTCTACACGCGCGGCAAGGTGGTCACCTCGCGCTGGCCCGACCCCGCCCGGCGTTCGCAGGTCGACCTCGGCTTCCCGACCAGCCGATGAACGAGCCACCGCGGCCCACGTCGCCCGACGGCAACCTCGGGGCGATCGACGCCACGGTGGTGCCGCGGTACGGCGGTCCGGCGACCTTCGCGCGCCTCCCCCGCCTCGACGAGGTCGGCCGGGCCGACGTGACGATCCTGGGTGTCCCGTTCGACAGCGGCGTGTCGTACCGACCCGGTGCTCGGTTCGGGCCCGCCCACGTGCGAGCGTCCTCACGGCTGCTTCGCCCGTACCACCCCGCCTACGACGTGCACCCGTTCGGGGACCAGCAGGTGGCCGACGCCGGTGACCTCGGCGTCGACCCCTTCGACGTGCTCGCCGCCATCGCCGGGATCGAGGACGGCGCGCGGGCCCTGGTGCGCGAGACCGGGGCCACGTTGCTGACGATCGGTGGGGACCACACGATCGCGTTGCCGTTGCTACGGGTCGTCGCGGCGGAGTTCGGCCCGGTGGCGGTGCTGCACTTCGACGCCCATCTCGACACCTGGGACACGTACTTCGGTGCGCCCTACACCCACGGGACCCCGTTCCGGCGTGCCTCGGAGGAGGGGCTGATCGACCGCTCGGCTTCCTGTCACGTCGGGATCCGCGGCCCGCTGTACGCGGCTCGGGACCTGGTCGATGACGAGCACCTCGGCTTCCTGCCGGTCCGTGCCGACGACTTCGAGTCGGGCGGTGTCACGGCGATCGTCGAGCGTGTCCGGGCCAGGCTCGGTGACGCGCCCGTGTACGTCTCCGTCGACATCGACGTGCTGGACCCCGCCCACGCACCCGGGACCGGGACACCGGAAGCCGGCGGCCTGACCTCACGCGAGCTACTGGGCGTGTTGCGTGGCCTGGCGGGGACCAGGATCGTGGGAGCCGACGTCGTCGAGGTGGCACCCGCCTACGACCACGCGGAGATCACGGGTATCGCCGCCGCCCACGTCGTCTACGACCTCCTGGCGTTGTTCGCGCGACGGCCGGGGACCGATCACGAGGAGCGAGCATGAGCACCGACCGGCCGATGTGGATCGCGAACGAGCACGTCACGGCGACGACCGACGAGTGGTTGACGAGCGAGGACCCGGCCACCGAGCGGGTCATCGGTCGGGTGCCGGCCGGAGGCAGAGACGAGGTCGAACGGGCCGTCGCGGCGGCCACGGCAGCGCGCGACACCTGGCGGTTCACCGCCGCGAACGACCGTGCCGAGCTGCTGCACGAGGCGGTCTCGAAGAGCCTCCAGCGGCTGGACGAGCTGGTCGAGCTGCTCACCCGCGAGCAGGGCAAGGCCAGGCCCGAGCAGGAGGAGGAGGCCGAGTGGGCGCTGACGTCGTTGCGCTACTACGCGGAGCTCGGACGGAACGGGTCGGGCCGCGTGATCCCGTCGGCGGAGCCGGAGACGCAGCTCAACCTGGTGCTGAAGCAGCCGTACGGGGTGGTCGGGGCGATCGTGCCGTGGAACTTCCCGCTGCTGCTGCTCGCCTGGAAGCTCGCTCCGGCCCTGGCCGCCGGCAACACGGTGGTCATCAAGCCGTCCGAACTGACCTCCTTGACGACCCTGGAGTGGATCGAGCGGTGCTTCGACCACTTCCCGCCCGGTGTCGTCAACGTCGTGACGGGCCGGGGCGCGGAGGCGGGTGAGGCGCTGGTCGCCCACCCCGACGTCCGGGTCGTCGCGATGACGGGCTCGGTGGAGACCGGTCAGCGGATCGCGTCCGTGGCAGCGCCGATGATGAAGCACCTGCACCTCGAGCTCGGCGGGAAGGACGCCTTCGTCGTCGCGCCGGACGCCGACGTGGCGACCGCTGCGGACGCGCTCGCTTACGCGGCCCTGTTCAACGCCGGCCAGGTGTGTACCGCCTCCGAGCGCATCTACGTGCCGGCCGCGATGCGCGACGGGTTCGCAGAGGCGATCACGGCGAAGGTGGAGGGGTTGCGGCTCGGGCCGGGGATCGAGGCCGGGACGGACGTGGGGCCGATGGCCGCCGACCGCTTCCGTACGAAGGTCGCTCGACACGTCGAGGAGGCGGTCGCGCGGGGAGCCAGGGTCGTGACGGGCGGCGGACGGCCCGACCGGCCGGGGTACTTCTTCGAGCCCACGGTCCTGGTCGACGTCGAGGACGAGATGGTCATCATGCAGGAGGAGACGTTCGGTCCGGCCATACCGATCGCCACGTACGACTCGCTGGACGAGGCCATCGACCGGGTCAACGCCCATCCCATGGGGCTCGGCGCCTGCTTGCGTTCGTCCGACCCGGTCGCCGTCAAACGGTTCTACGAACGGGTCGAGGCGGGCACGGTGTGGATCAACGATCCGCTGACCGACAACTACGCGGGCCCGTTCGGTGGGATGAAGCTGACCGGTGGGGGACGCGAGCTCGGGCCGGAGGGGCTCGAGACGTTCCTGCAGACCAAGCACGTGCACTGGGATCTGAGCGAGGCCAGCAAGGATTGGTGGTACCCGTACTGAGCCCGCCTCGGCACGAGCGTCCCTTCAGCCCTCCGACGGCTCGAGCGAGGCGCCTTGGCTGCGCACGAAGCGCCGCCCGGAGGGGGAGCTCACCGCACCGCTGACGCCGATGGCGATGATCACGCCACCGGCGAGGTGCCAGAGCGTGATCGCCTCGGAGAGGAACCACCACGCCCACAGCGCGGCCAGGACCGGCATGCTCAGCTGCATCAGCGGCGGGACGTTGGCCGGCACCCACCGCAACGGCCACATCGACACGAAGTGTCCGAGCGCCCCGGGCCCCACCGCGACCGCGGTGGCCAGCACCAGGTCGGTCGAGGTGACCGCCGAGGCGCGGTCGGCCGCCACCCACACGTACAGGGTGGTCGTCACGGCGGCGACGAACATGACGCCGAACAGGAAGGGCAGGACGTCGAGGTGCGAGCGGCTCGCCTTCGAGAGCAGGAAGAAGACCGCGAAGAAGAGCACGTTGCCGAGCGCGAGCACCATCCCGAGCGGATCACCCTGCGGCCCGGTCGATGCTCCGAGGACCACCAGGGCGGTACCCGCCATGGCGACGGCGGACCACCAACGGAACGGAGCGCCGGGTCGTTCGCGGAAGAACGGCAGGGCGATGAGCGCGGTGATCACCGGACCGAGGGCGCTGATCAGGGTCACGTCGGCGACCGAGGTCGCCTTGATGGCCATGAACAGCATGAGCTGGTGGAGCGCGAACGCCACGCCGGCGGCGACGGCCCACCTGCAGGCGCGCAGCGACGGCCGACGCCCCGACACCCGGACGTGGATCACGGCCGCGACGCCGAGCAGGACGGCACCGATCCAGGTCCGCCACAGCGAGAACACCGCACCGGTCGCCGAGGCCGCCTGGACCATCACCGG
>SKTG01000512.1 GCA_007118045.1 Nitriliruptoraceae bacterium | reverse complement strand
TGCCGATGCGGGACACCGACCGGGGGGTCGCGGTCCCCCTGGCCGTGGGGCCCGTCGGCGACCGCGGCTACGTCTCGGGCCAGGTCGTGCTCAACGCCGAACGCGACGACCTCGTCGCCGGCGGCCGGGACCGCGCCAGCTCCTGGCGCGCGATCATGATGCACGAGCTCGCGCACGTGCTCGGGCTCGGCCACGTCGAGGACGAGGACGAGCTGATGTACACCTACCCGGGCGAGGGACCGGTGGCGTTCGGCCCGGGTGATCGCCGTGGCCTGTCCGCCGTGGGTGGTGACCGGCCGTGTCGACCGGCACCGTCCCCGGGACCGGTCGACGTGGCGCCTCCACCGGATGGCCCACACCACCGCGGGTGAGCCGCTTCCGGGCGGGCCTCCCCGAGCCGGCGACCGTGGCGCCGGGATCAGGCCTCGGGCAGCCCGGCCGACGCGCCGGCGACGCCGCCGTCGACGGGCAGGATGACCCCCGTGATCCAGCTCGAGACGTCCGACAGCAGGAAGGTGACGGCACGGGCGACGTCCTCCGGCGTTCCCAGCCGTCCGAGCGGGTGTCGCTCGGCGACAACCTGCTCGTCCTCGCTCCACAGCGCCGCGGAGAGCCGGGTCCGCACGATGGCGGCGGCGACCGCGTTGACCCGGACACCCGGCGCCAACTCGTGCGCGAGCTGCCGGGTGAGGTGGTGCAGCGCGGCCTTCGAGACGTTGTAGGCACCGATCATGGGACTGGGGGCCAGACCACCGACCGAGCCGATCGTGACGATCGAGCCGCCGTGCTCGCGCATCGACGCTCGCCACGCGTGCCGGGCCCAGAGCAGGGGCGCCCGCAGGTTGACCTCCCAGGTCTTGTCGACGGCCGACATCTCGACGTCGGTGAGCGGACCCGCCGCGGGGTTCGTGCCCGCGTTGGCCACGAGCAGGTCGCACGCACCGAAGGTGTCCACGGCGGTCCCGACCGCGGCCTCGACGTGTTCCTCGTCGGTGGCGTTGCCCGTGACGGGCACGACGACGTCACCCAGCTCCGCAGCCAGGGGCTCGAGGGTGTCCGGCCGCCGTCCGGTGACGACCACGCCCCGGGCGCCGCTGGCGAGCAGCTCCCGGACGATGGCCTCACCGATGCCCCGGCTCGCACCGGTCACCACCGCGGTCTTGCCGTCGACCCGGACCTCCACCCGCACCCCTCTCGAACCCGGCGGGCGGGGAGCCTAGTGCCCCGGGTCAGGGGGCGACGACGCCGTCGATCTCCCGCGCGAGCTGCAGGTCCCGGTCGGTCACGCCACCGGCGTCGTGCGAGGTGAGCCGGACCGTCACCGAGGAGTAGACGTTGCACAGCTCCGGGTGGTGGTTGGCCGCGTCGGCGCGCTCCGCGACCCGGTTGATGAACCCGATGGCCTCGCGGAACCCGTCGAACTGCAGGTCCCGCCGGATCGAGTCCCCCTCGAGCTCCCAACCGTGGAGGTCGGTGAGGGCGGTACGGATGGTCGGTTCGTCGAGTGTGCTCATACCGTGTTGGTACCACCTCGGCGCGGCTTCGGCCAGCGCCGCCCCACCCGTGCCCGCCGGACCGCCCCGTCGAGCCGCGGCACCGAAGGACCGACCCGTCACGCCGACGGGCGCGAACCGCGAGGCCACCGACCTTGGAGCCCGAGTGCGCGAACTCCCGATGTTCCCGCTCGGGACCGTGCTGTTCCCACACATGGTCCTGCCCCTGCACGTCTTCGAACCGCGCTACCGGGTGCTGGCCCACGACGTGCTGGCCGGGGGGGAACGGGAGTTCGGCGTGGTGCTGATCTCGCGCGGCCACGAGGTCGGTGGCGGCGATCAGCGCACCGACGTGGGCACGGTCGCGCGGGTCCTGCGGGCTGACGAGCTCGAGGACGGGCGGTGGCTGCTCGTCGGCCTCGGGGCGGATCGCTTCCGGGTCGCGGAGTGGCTCGACGACGAGCCGTATCCGCGGGCCCGTGTCGTCCCGCTCGAGGACGAGCACGAGGACGCCGACGTCGCCACGGTCCGCTCCGTGTTGGTGCCACGGGTCCGGGAGGTGTTGGCGTTGCAGGCGCGGCTGGGCGACGATGGGCCACCTCCCGACTTCGAGCTCGCCGACGACCCCGAGGTCGCCTGCTGGCAGGTGGCGGTGATGTCGCCCCTGAACCCGTTCGACGCTCAGCGCGTGCTCGCCACCGCCCGCTGCGGGTCTCGACTGGCACTGCTCGACGAGTTGCTCGAAGGGCTCGAGGAAGCGCTGCGCTTCCGCGTCTCCACCGACGACCAGCCACCACCCTGATGCGAGGACGACCGTGGAACTCGACGACGCCCGACACTTCCTGGAGGAGCACCACCACGCGGTGATGCACACCTACCGTGCCGACGGCACGCCGCAGCTCTCGCCCGTCGCCGTCACCGTCGACGAGGTGGGCGCCGCTCTGGTCTCGACCCGCGCGACGGCGGTCAAGGTCACCAACCTGCAGCGGGACCCGCGGACGTCGCTGTGCGTGTTCACCGACGCCTTCTACGGTCCGTGGCTCCGGATCGACGGCACCGCCGAGGTGCAGCGCCTACCCGGAGCCATGGAGGGCCTCATCGACTACTACCGGCGTGTCGCCGGCGAGCACCCCGACTGGGACGAGTACCGGGAGGCGATGGAGGCCGAGCGTCGGGTCCTGCTCCGGATCGAGCTGTCCCACGTCGGTCCGGACGTGGCGGGCTGACGTTCGCGAGCGATCGGCGACCCCGGTCCCACGCCTCGACGGAGATCACCAGATGCAGCACCGACCACGCTCGGACGGGCCGGCGACGGAGCTCGCCACCCGCTCGAGCGGACCAGCGGCGGTCCGCATCCGCGCCATGCGGCCGCACGAGGCCGCCCGGGTGGCCGAGCTCACGCTCGCCGGCTACGACGCCTACGGCCGCATGCAGGGTGATTACCGCCGCTACCTGGCCGACCCGGCACGACGCTCGACCGGCGGCGAGCTCCTGGTCGCCGAGCTCGACGGCGCGGTGGTCGGCACGGTGACCTTCGTGCGACCCGGCGACGCCGAGTGGGAGGGCCGACGTGAACCGGACGGCGACAGCGGGTTCCGGGTCCTGGCCGTCAGCCCGGAGGCCGAGGGGCGCGGGGTCGGACGGGCGCTGGTGCTCGCCTGCCTCGAACGGGCGCGGGAACTCGGGTCCCGCCGGATGGTGATCGTCTCCATGGCGTGGATGGACCGTGCCCACCGCCTCTACCTGGGACTCGGGTTCAGGCGTCGGCCCGACCTGGACGTGCGCTTCCCCGGGGGTGACGGGGTGGTGTTCGACCTCGACCTGCGTCCCGACGCTGGCGAGCACTTCGCGCCACCCGGGCCCGTCCCCGACGAGCCACCGTGGTACGAGGACGCCTGGCGCGGCTGAGACGTTCGGCGCGCTTGAGGAGGGTCGGGTCGCCGATCAGCCCCCGCCCGCGGCGACGAGCTCGCGCAACGCCGACACCGCCAACGGGAACAGCAACGCCAGTCCGACCGCTCCGAGCACCGTCATCAGGAGCCAGCGGCCGGTGCGACGCGGTTCCGGTTCCACGTCGAGCAGCAGCTCCTCGTCGCCGAAC
>SKTG01000375.1 GCA_007118045.1 Nitriliruptoraceae bacterium | reverse complement strand
CGGTGAACGAGGACAGCAGCTGCAGGATCTCGTCGCCGGTGCGTTCGAGCGCGGCGCTCTCGACCGCCTGCCGGACCACCGCGAGCACGGCGAAGAGCGTGTTCGGGGAGCACAGCACGACACGGCGGGCGAGCGCGTCGTCGAGCAGCGACGGGTCCTGCTCGTGCACGAAGCCGTAGACCTGCTCGTTCGGGATGAACAGCAGCACGCAGTCGAGGGTGCCGTCCTCCGGGTCGATGTAACCCCGACCGTCGAGCTCCTTCACGCGTTGGCGTACGGCTCGCAGGAAACCGGTGCGGGCGGCCTCGCGATCCGCGTCCGACTCGGCCTCCAGCATCTCCAGGTACCGGCCCAGCGGGAACTTGACGTCCATGTGCAGGACCTGGTCGCCCGGCAGCAGGAAGGTGACGTCGGGCCGGGTCCCGCTCCGTGTCGTGACCTGGGTGCGGTAGTTCACTCCCTCGACGAAGCCCGCCGCGCGCAGGACGTCGGCCGCCATGCGCTCGCCCCACTGTCCGCGCGCCTGCGAGCTGGTCAGGGCCTCACGCAGCGCGCCGGTCGTCCGGGTCAGCTCACCGTGCTGCCGGGCGACGCCGGCCAGCTGCTCACGCACCTGTCCGAACTGGACCGAGCGCTCGGTCTCGAGGCGTCGCAGGAGCGAGCCGACCTCACCGAGCGTGTCCCCCATGCGTCCGAGCTGCGTGTCGATCAGCTCCTTGCGGTGGTCGAGGTCGACGGCACCGGCCCGGTGCTGCGCTTGCAGCTGCTCTCCGGCCACGGCCACCAGCGTGTCGACGGCCTGTTGCAGTGTGACGTCCTCGTCGGACCGCCGTCGCGCCCCCGACCGCGCGCCGAACCAGGCCGCGAGCACCGCGACCACCAGCATCACCAGGCCGAACCCGGCCAGCATCGACCCGTCCACGACCACCTCCGGTCCGCCTCCGGTCCGCCTCCGGACGGCACCTCGGTCGGCACCGTACGTCCCGTGTGCGACACGACCGGGGAGGCGGGTTCGGCACGACCGGGGCGGCGGGCCTCGACACGACCGGGGAGGCGGGTCTCGACACGACTCGGGAGTCGGGTCTCGACGCGACCGAGGAGTCGGGTCTCGACGCGACCGGGGAGTCGGGTCTCAACGCGACCGGGGAGGTGGGTGGGGCCCACCGAGCGGACGGTCGACGGCTCAGCGTTCGTCGCGGCGTCGCAACCAGTCCGCGCGCTCGTCGGCGAGCGAGGGGAACGGTTCGTTCTCGAGCAGCTCGTCCGACTCGGGATCGAACTCCGGTTCGCGGCGGACCGGCTGGACCCCGGTGGACGGGAAGCGCTCGAGGGGTCCGGAACCCTCGGCGTCCCACCGGGCGAAGGTCAACGGTGTCTGGAGGTAGAGGGCCAGCAGCTCGGCGGTGGCGACGATCCCGTCGAGGTGGGTCCGCTCGTGCCCGTGCGTGGCGTCGACCCCGAACCCGATCAGCGCCGCCCGCGTCTCCGCTCCGGCCTCGAGCGCCGCTGCGACGTCCGAGCGGTAGTAACGGAACACGTCCCGGTTCATCTCGATGCCGTTGTCCTCGCCGAGCCGGCACAGCCGCCGCACCAGGTGGTAGTCGAACGGCCCGTGCATGTCCTGCATCGCGACGTTGACGCCGGTCTCGGTCGACTGCTGACCCGGGGCGACCACCGCCGAGTCGACGGAGACCATCTCCGCGACGTCGTGGCTGAGGCCGCTGGAAGCGCCGTGGCCCACCTCCTCGGCGATGGTGACGAGCAGGTGCGCGCCGACGTCGAGCTCGCAGTCGGACTCGATGACCGCCTTGAACGCCGCCAGGGCCGCGGCGACACCCGCCTTGTCGTCGAGGTGACGCGAGGTCACGTAGCCGGAGCGGGTGATGACGGGGTAGGCCACCTGCGCGACGAAGTCACCGACCTGGATGCCGAGATCGCGCAGGTCCTGCGCGTCCGCCACCGGCTCGTCGACCCGTACCTCGACGTGGTCCCAGCCAACGGGGTGGGAGTCGATGGCGTCGCCGAACGCGTGGCCGGATGCCTTGGTCGGCAGGATCGTGCCGGTGAACCAGCGCTCCGGGTCGTCGGTGAAGATGCTGACGCGCGTGCCCTCCGAGAACCGGGAGCTGTGGGTGCCGACGGGAACGACCTCGAGACGACCGTTGTCCTTCAGGCCTCGGACCATGCACCCGATGGTGTCCGTGTGGACGACGACGGCGCGGTCGAGGGCCTTCTCCCCGCCGTTGCCGTCGAGCGTGCCGACCATGGCACCCCGTCGGTTGAGCTGGAACGGCAGCCCGATCTCCGTCAGGCGTTCACCGACCTTCTGCATGATCACGTCGGTGCGACCCGAGGGGCTCGGGACACGCAGGAGCTCGAGCAGCACGTCCTGCAGCCACTCGCGGTCGATCTTCAAGGGGGTCACGTCGTGGTCCATGCCGGCGACGCTACCCAACGCCCGTGCCACCCGGGTCGGTCGTGGCCCCGGTCGGGCGTTCGTGGTGGCTCGCGACCGGGCGCGCGGGTGCGCCGTCGGCTGCGGCGGATGCCCCGACCCCGTCGATCCGGCTCCCATCTCGGCCCTCGTCGGCGACCTCGGCCCACATGGCGTCCAGGGTGACCTCCAGGGCGGGTCGTCCACGTGAGCCCGGACGCACGACGGCGTCGAGGTGACGCGCACGCGGCTCCGGCAGGCGGCGCTCGACGAGCCGGTCACGCAGGTGCTCGGCGATGGCCAGCCGCGGCAGCACCGCGATCCCGACGCCGCGGCCGACCAGGGTCGCGATCGTCGCCAGACCCTCGAACTCCCAGCGGGTCCTGACCACCACCCCGTGGTCGCGCAGGATGCGGTCGAAGGCCTCCCGCGACGGTTCGCCACGCGGCGCGCAGATCCAGGGTTCCTCGGCGGTCGCCGCGAGCTCGAGGCGACGATCGAGCTCCGCCAACGGATGGCCGACCGGGACCGCCAGCACCAGCGGGTCGCGGAGCAGCCGCCGCGAGACGAGCCCGGGCCGTTCCGCCGCGGGGCCGGTGCTCCAGTCGTCCACGACCGCGAGGTCGACGTCGCGGCTGCGCAGCTGGTCGAGGGCAGCCTCGGGCCCCTCCTGGCGCACCACGAGCTCGAGGGCGGGATGCTCGACGCGGACGGCGGCCAGCGCGGGTGCCAGGGCCACCGCCGCGGTCGGCGCGGTTGCGATCACCACCCGTCCGAGGGGCGCGTCGAGGTGGGCCGCGAGGTCGGCCTCGGCGGCCTCGACCGCCTCGAGGACCGTGGCAGCGTGCCGCGCGAGACGTCCGCCGAGATCGGTCAGGGTCGCGCTGCGCGCCGTGCGTTCGATCAGGGCCACGCCGGCCTCGCGCTCGAGCGCCGCCAGCTGCTGTGAGACGGCGGAGGCGGAGAACCCCAGCTCGTCCGCGGTCGCCGCGATGCTGCCGCGTGCGGCGAAGTGGTGCAACAGCTGCAACCGGTGCAGGTCGAGCATCAGTTCTCCTTCCGCTCAGCATAACGAAGACGCGCTTTACACGATGCTAATCGACCCGCACGGTGGCCACCGAGTCACGACACGCCTCGCGGCGCCACCGCCGCACCGCTCGCGGCG
>SKTG01000046.1 GCA_007118045.1 Nitriliruptoraceae bacterium | reverse complement strand
ATCGCCACCAGCCCACGCAGCCGCTCGTCGGGCGTCGACGCCAGGGAGGCGAGGCGCTCCGCGAGCCGTCGGCGGTCCCGGGCCTGGCGCGGACGGGGCGGGGGATCGGCGTCCACCACCTCGCCGCCGGCGGCCACGAGACGTCGCCCCGCGTCACGGAGCACGACCCGATCCCCCGCCACCAGCGCGAGCGGCTCCGCGAGCTCGAGGCGTATCACCCCGCTCCGGTGGTCGGGGTCGTCCCCGTCGAGCACCCCCGCGATCGGGGCGGGACGGACCCCGGTCCGGGCGCTGCCGACGTGCAGGTGCCAGGCACCGGTCCGGCTGACACGGTGCCCCGGTAGGACCCGTAGCCGGACATCGACCCGGCGCGTGACGCGCCAGGCGCCGGCGCCGACGACGGTGTCACCGCGAGCCACCTCGTCGTGGTCGACGCCACCGAGGTTGAGCGCCACCCGCGTGCCGGCGGCGGCACCCACGACCTCGTTCCCGAGCGACTGCACGCCACGGACCCGGGCCCGTCGCTCGTCCGGCAGGATCCGGACCTCCGCGCCACGGTCGAGCGCCCCGCCGGTGAGCGTCCCGGTCACGACCGTGCCGGCGCCCGCGACCGCGAACGCCCGGTCGACCCACAGACGTGGCCGGCCGACGTCGGGGACCGCGGGCAGCTCGCGGAGCCGAGCGCCGATCGCCGTCGTGAGCTCGGTGAGTCCCCGGCCGCTGAGCGCATCGGTGACGACCAGGGGCGCGTCCCGCAGGCTGGTCCCGGACCGCTCCCGCTCGACCTCCGCCACCACCGCGTCGAGGTGCTCGGCGTCGACGAGGTCGGCCTTCGTGACCACGACCGCCAGGCCGGGGACGCCGAGCAGGTCGAGCACGTCCCGGTGTTCGGTCGACTGGCGCGACCAGCCGTCGTCCGCGGCGACGACCAGGAGCGCCGTCGGCGCCGGCCCGGCACCGGCCAGCATGGTGGCCACGAACCGCTCGTGGCCCGGGACGTCCACGAACGCGATCGGTCGCGGCCCGTCGGGGCCAGCCAGGGTGGTCCAGGCGTACCCGAGGTCGAGCGTCAGTCCGCGGCGCCGTTCCTCGGCGAGCCGGTCCGGTTCCATCCCGGTGAGGGCCCGCAGCAGGGTGGACTTGCCGTGGTCCACGTGGCCGGCGGTCGTGATCACGCGATGGGTCGCGCGTCCGGCACCCGGGCCACCGACCCGTGCGTCGCTGCGGGATGCCGCCGCGTCAGCCACGGGCGAGGAGCACGAGGTCGACGAGCTCGGTGTCCTGCGGCGGTGGGACCGTGCGCAGGTCGAGGACGAGCGCCCCCTCGTCGACCCGGCCGATCACGGGGGGGTCGACGTCGCGCAGGCCGGCCGCCAGCGCGTCGGGATCGGCCACGTCCAGCGCCACGCCCCAACCGGGCAGCTCCGTCCCCGGCAGGGCACCGCCGCCGACGAGACCGGTGGTCGCGACCACGCGGGCCGCGGGGCCGAGCTCGGCGGCCATGCGCGCGGCACGTTCGTGGAGCTCGTCAGTGTCCGCGTGCAGCATGGCGACGGTCGGTACGTCCACCGGCACCGGGTCGCGACGGTGCGCCGCGAAGGTGGCCTCGAGCGCGGCACGCTGGAGCTTGTCGACCCGGACGGCGCGCGCGAGCGGGTGCCGGCGGCACCGCTCGACGAGGGCGGCGTCGCCGGCGATGACGCCGGCCTGCGGCCCACCGAGCAGCTTGTCGGCCGACACGACCACGAGATCCACGCCGGCCCGCACGGCGTCCTCGACGCTGGGCTCACCCGCCAGCGGTCCCGTCCGTGCCGGCCTGAGGGCGCCGGTGCCGAGGTCGTGGACCACGGGACGGTCGCGCTCGCGGCCGAGCGCGACGAGCTCCGCGAGCGTGGCCTCCTCGGTGAACCCGACGATGCGGAAGTTCGAGCGGTGCACCTTGAGCAGCAGCCCGGTCCGCTCGCTCACGGCCGCCCGGTAGTCGGCGATGCGCGTTCGGTTCGTCGTGCCGACCTCGACGAGGCGCGAGCCGGCGGCCGTCATCACCTCCGGGAGCCGGTACGAGCCCCCGATCTCGACGAGTTCGCCCCGGCTGACGACGACCTCACGGTCGTGCGCCAGGGCCGCCAGGACCAGTACAAGCGCTGCCGCGCCGTTGTTGACGACGGTGGCGGCCGGGGTGCCGCACAGCTCCGCGGCGAGTTCGCCGAGGTGGTGCGTACGCGAACCACGCCCGCCGGTCTCGAGGTCGTACTCCACGGTGGCGTAACCGGCGGCCTCGGCCACCGCGTGCCTGGCCTCCGCGGAGAGCGGAGCCCGTCCGAGGTTGGTGTGCAGCACGACGCCGGTCGCGTTGATCACCCGGCGGACGCGGCGGCGATCGCGGATCACGAACCTGCGGTTGACCCGCTCGCAGAGGTCCTCCGTCGTCGCGAGCGGTCGGCCCTCCAGCGCCTCGGCGCGGGCTTCCTCGACGACCGTGCGGGCGGCGTCGACGACGACCGGCGCGCCGTGGGTGGCGACGAGGTCCGAGAGCCGCTCGTCCCGGACGAGCGCGTCCACGGCGGGCAGCTGGGCGAGCTGCCCGCGAGGGTCGGCGCTCATCGCATCCTCGGATCGTCGGTCGAGCGGCAACGTAGGCGGCCGGAGGGTGACCCGCGAGGTCGACGTGGCGCCGCAGCGGCCGCGGACGGTCGCGCCGACCTGGTTACGCTCGGCGCTCAACGAGCGGAGTCGTGGCATGGGCGGGCAGGGAGGCGGAACGGGCGAACGCACGGCCTCGGGCCGTCTCGACGGCGGCACCGTCCCCGTGGTCGACGCGGCGACGGTGGTGCTGGTCCGCGACGCCGACGGGACGCGATCGGCCGCCACCGAGCCGACGGGCTCGGACGCCGCCGACGACCGGCTGGAGGTGCTCCTGCTCGAACGGCACCTGCGTTCGGACTTCGCCGGCGGTGCGCTCGTCTTCCCGGGCGGCAAGGTCGATGCCATGGACCGCGAGCTCGCCCCGGACCGGTGGCGGATCGACGACCTGGGCCGCTGGGTCGAACTGCTCGGGGCGGGCGATCGTGCCACCGCGCTCGGCCTGCTCGTCGCCGCCGTGCGCGAGACCTTCGAGGAAGCCGGGATCCTGCTGGCACTCCGCTCCGACGGTGCAGCGGTCACGCAGGAGGACCTCGCGACCCCCGATGCCCGCGAGGCGCGGGCCAAGCTGGCCGAACGGGGTGGACACTGGGACTGGCGCCCCTGGTTGGTCGAGCGCGGTCTCGTGCTCGACCTACCACGGCTCGGCATGTGGTCGTGGTGGGTCACGCCCTCGGGGCAACACCGTCGCTTCGACACGCGCTTCCTGCTGGCCACGGTGCCCCCCGGACAGCACGCGCGTCACGACGCGATCGAGACCACGAGCCTGCGGTGGACACGGCCGCGGGAGGCGTTGGCGGCTCAGGCACGTGGCGACGCGACCGTGATCTACCCCACCCGCTGCAACCTGCGCGCCCTGGCCACCTACCCCGACGTCGCCTCCGTCCAGCGCGCGGTGCTCGAGGACGCCGTCGACCGCCGGCGGATCGAACCCAGCATCGTCCACGTCGACGGTCGGCCGATGGTGCAGCACCCCGACGGGGGCGCTCCCGAGCCGATCTGAGGCTCGCTCGCCGACGGGGTCGAGAGCGACCCATCCTAGGCCACCGGCGGATGCGAAGCCCTTGCGTAGGTGTCAGAGGTGGTGGCGGCGCGTTGCGCGTTCCCGGGGATCCATCCCCGTGAGCGCGACCTCCGCCAGCGCGCCGCCGCCCCCGGGCCGCCCTCCCATGCGGCCTCGCCGGGTCCCGGTCCCCCGCACTCCCGCCGGGACCCGGCACGACACCGTCGTGGCGACGGGGGAGCCGGGCGCTCCCGCGTCGTAGGCTGCCGGCATGTCAGCGCCGGCACCCCCCACCGATCCGCGCGGTTCCTGGGACCTCCCCGAGCCCGGGTCCCTGCCGCGTACCGAGCGCCTCGACGAGGTGGTCACGCGGGTGCTGGCGCCCAACCCATCGCCGATGACGCTCGACGGCACCAACACCTACGTCCTCGGGGTCCCCGGCTCCGGCGAGGTGCTCGTGGTCGATCCCGGCCCGGACGACCCGGGTCACCTGGCTCGCGTCGAGGCGGTCGTTCGCGAACGGGACGCCCAGGTGCGCAGCGTCGTGGTCACCCACCACCACCTCGACCACAGCGAGGCTGCCGCGACCTGGGCGCGCCGGT
The DNA here is from genome assembly GCA_007118045.1 of Nitriliruptoraceae bacterium. Taxonomy (GTDB): domain Bacteria; phylum Actinomycetota; class Nitriliruptoria; order Nitriliruptorales; family Nitriliruptoraceae; genus SKTG01. Next base: position 8,694 of record SKTG01000046.1, on the reverse strand, counting down.
TCGGGACCGACGTCGCCGCCGCTCGCGTGGCCTCCTCACCCGCGAGCACCCTCGGGGAGGGCGACCGTGTGGGGCTCGCCGGCGTCGACGTCGAGGTGGTGGCCACACCCGGCCACACCCTGGATCACCTCTCGTTGCGTCTCGGGACGGGTGCGCTCCTGACGGGGGACCACGTGCTCGGGCGGGGCACCTCGGTCGTCGCGCACCCCGACGGGGACCTGGCCGCCTACCTGACGTCGCTGCGGCGGGTGCTGGAGCTCGGGCCGAACGCGCTGTACCCGGGTCACGGACCGGCCCTGACCGAGGACCCCTCCGCCGTCCTGCGCTTCTACGCCGAGCACCGCGAGTACCGCCAGCAGCAGCTCCTCGCGAGCCTGCGCGACGGCCCGACCACCCCGGGACAGCTCGTGGCGCGCATGTACGCCGACGTCCCCGAGCACCTGTGGTCGGCCGCGGAGGCCTCGACGCGCGCCGCCGTCGACCTGCTGGTGGCGCGAGACCGGGTCCGGATCGTGGGTGACACGGTCCATCTGATCACCGGGTGACCACCGCGGCGCCGCTGCCCTGACGGCCCCCGAGGCCGCCTCAAGCTCCCGGCCGGACGGGCCGATGGTGCGAGCGGAGGAGATACGTGTGTCCCCGCACCGAGAGGATGGGCAGTGGCCGAGTTCCTCGACAGCTTCGATGTCGAGCGTGAGGTGCTGCTGGGTGCGGTCGGCAAGGTCGAGGAGGTCTGGGGCCGCTTCCAGCAGCGACGGGCGCTGGAGGTGGACGGGGCCGACGAGTCCGATTCCCTGATCGCCGGCGAGCTCGCCCAGGTCCGGCGCGAGCTCGAGGCCACGCGCTTCACCGTCGGCATCTTCGGTCTGATCAAGCGGGGTAAGTCCACGCTGCTCAACGGCCTGATCGGCCGCGAGGTGTCCTCGATGCACGTCACGCCGGAGACGGCCGTACCCGTCTACGTCTCCTACGGCGACCAGCCCGGTGCGGTCGTGCACTTCGCCGACGGCTCGATCAAGCACGTGGCGGTCGAGGACGTCGCCTCGTACACCTCCCAGAAGGAGAACCCCAACAACCGGCTCGGGGTGACGTTCGTCGAGCAGACGGTGCCCGTCGGCTTCCTGCGCAACGGCACGCGCCTGATCGACACCCCGGGGTTGGACGACGCGGAGGCCGACGAGGTCTACACCGAACGCACCCTGCAGGAGCTCGACGTCGTGGACGCCGGGGTGGTGCTCTTCCTCTCGCCCCCCACGGTCGGGGCGACCGAGCTCGGGTTCCTCGAGCAGGTGGTGGCGCGCGACCTCAAGAAGACCTTCCTGGTCTGCAACATGTACCCCCAGCACTTCCACGACGTGGAGACCCGTCAGGCGGTGCTCGACTACGTCGGCAACCGCATCGTCCAGGCGTCGCGCGAGGCCGGCAGGGCCGGCGAGGTCAAGGTCTACCCCGTCTGTGCCCTCGAGGCGTGGCAGGCCCGCCAGACCGACGACATCGACCTCTGGAAGCGCTCGGGTGCCGACCGCCTGCTGCGGGACATCGAGAACTACCTCTCCGACCACGCCGGGCGGCAGGTCCTCGAGGAGGCGTCGCGACGGATCGTCCGCATCGCCCAGATGGCCCGGGGCGAGGTGCAGGTCCGTCAGCAGCTGCTGGACGATCCCGAGCAGCTCGACGAGTTCCGTCGCGCGCTGGACCGCAACATCCTGGACCTCGAGCGGCGCTTCGAGGAGGCGGTCACGATGGCGCTGACCGAGGTCGCGCCGCTGAAGATGCGCATCCGCGGGCTGATCCTGCAACCGTTCTCGCGGGCCAAGCAGGAGCTGGAGGAGCTGCGCACGCTCGAGGAGGTCGAACAGTTCTCGTCGCGGTTCCGCCGTCAGCTCGAGGTCACGGGCGAGCTGGCCTCGCGGCAGTTCGAGGAGGGGCTCGGCCACCTCGTGGAGCGCCTGCAACGCCAGCTGCAGGAACGTTTCGAAGCGGTCCTGACCGACCTGGCGCCGAACCTGCCGCGGGTCCATCTCTCCCCGCACGCGCTCCTGGTCACCCAGGACCAGCTGCAACAGCTCAGCCGCGCCCAGGCTCGGTCCAAGCAGACCTCCCGGACCAGCGCGGTGGTCGGTGGGCTGTCGGGTGGTGGGGCCGCCGTGCTCGCCGGCGCGGCCCTGCTCGGGCCGCTGGGCCTGCTCGGCGGCGCGCTGGTCGGTTGGAAGCTCGCCAGCGTGCTGACGAGCCAGCGCAGCCTGAGCGCCGCGCAGCGCACGATCCGCGACCGCCTCGACGAGATCTCCTCGACCTTGCTGGCGGACGTGGACGCGCAGGTCGCCGTCGCCATCCGCGACGTGCGCGGGGCCGTCGACCGTCAGCGGCACGCCTTCGCCCACGACCTGTACCAGCAGCTCGAGATCGTGCAGTCGATCAGCGAGCAACCGGAGTCGCTGATCGCCTACCGGCGGGACGCCGAGCGGTTCGTCGAGGCGTTCGAGTCGTGCGCCACGAGGGCACGCACGGCCCTCGACCTCGAAGCACGGGACCGCCTGGTCGTACCGGCCTGAGACGCCCGCTCACCTGCGGTGGAGCGGGCGCCTCGCCGGAGCCTCGGAGGGTCGGGGCGGGCGCTCAGGCGCTGGGCTTGCGGGTGCGCTTGACCCCGGCCCGCTTGAGCGTCGCCGCCGGGACACCGGCCTCGCGCCATGCGCTGTAGGTGATGCCCTTGCGCTCGGAGTACTCCGCGGCCGCGTCGACGAAACCCTGCTCGAGCGCGTCCACGTCCGGTTCGTCACCGAGATCGACGAGCCGCTCCTCCAGATCGAGGCGCTTCTGGATCAGCTCCACGCGCTTGGCGGGATCCTCCTCCGCGTCGACCTGCTGCTGGATCTCGGGGATCCGCGTCTCGATCGTCTCACGGTCGAGCTTGCGTCCGGGCTTGCGCTCTTGCTCCAGCGCGGCGAGGTAGTCCCGGACCGCTTTGCCCTGGGCGCGACCCTTCGCGAGGGCGGCTTTGTGTTCGTCGGTCATCTTCCGGGCCACGGTTCGATCTCCTCGTCGGCGTCCGACACGTGTCGGGCGCGCACAGGGGTGGACGTGTCGGTCGGTCATCTGGTGCGGCCATCGCTCCTCGTCCCGGTCGTCGTGGTACCCGATCGGGGACGACCACATCCGTGAGGGCGAGACCTTGCGCGACGATCCATTGAAGCACAGTCACGCGATCGTGTTCACCATCATTGCCGGACGGCGGGGGGTGCCATTTCCCACGATCACCGAGACGTGTGGAGTCGCCAACGACCTTGCGCCGCAGACACGCACGGTGGCCCGGTCCGGATCGAGCCGCGCTGGCGGCGTTGCCGGGCCTGCTGGCGCCGCGCGTGTGACGTTCGGTTCTGGCCGGCCGGGGACGGACAGCTATGGTCGGGTGGGCCGGCAACGGCGCCGGCGGTGGAGGCGCTCCGCGCCGAGGAGGTCGTTCGATGTCGGTCCAGTTGCCCGAGGCACGCTCGGTCGCGAGGAACCCGGGTCAGTCGCAGTTGCGGGAGTGGGTCCTCGAGTACATGCCGAACGTGGTCGAGACCGAGTTCGGCAACCTCTGCTACCGGGCCAGGGTCAAGTCCCGACTGGGGAAATCGACCTTCTTCGTCTCCGATGTTCCCAACGCCAAGCCGACGATCCCCCGGGAGGAAGCCGAGGGGTGGGCTGCGAAACAGGACGCCTACATCGCCGACCAGGACATGGTGTTGGTCCAGGGCTACATCGGGCCGGAGCCGGGCTTCCGGACCGGCGCACAGTTGTACATGGAACGTTCCAACAGCAACGTTCCCGCGATGCAACAGCAGCTGTTCTTCCCGCCGGACGAGGACTTCGTACCGGAGTTCACCGTCATCTACACCCCACATCTACCGGCGCCGGGGAAGCCGGACGACTGCCTCATCACGGTGGATCTGGACACCTACACCACCCGTGTCTTCGGCTCGGACTACTTCGGGGAGTCGAAGATGGGTGGCCTGCGCATGTGGAACAAGCTCGTCTTCGACCGCGGCGGCCTGGCCATGCACTCCGGCGCGAAGACGTTCCCGGCTGAGCAGACGCCGTCCGGTCAGGAGGAGCTCGCGCTGATCATCGGCCTCTCCGGGACGGGCAAGACCACCACGACGTTCCGCAACGTGCGGGGGTCGCTGCCGGTCCAGGACGATTTCGTCGCCCTCATGCCGGGGGGCAAGGTCCACACCACCGAGGACGGGTGCTTCGCGAAGACCTTCGGTCTGGATCCCGACGACGAGCCCACGATCTACGCGGGCGCCACGAGCCCGGAGGCGTGGCTCGAGAGCGTCTCGGTCACCGACGACGGCCGGGTGGACTTCTTCGACACCGACTACACGGCCAACGGACGTTGCACCTTCGAGCTTGGGGGCATCCGCCACCGGGATCCGCGTGATCTCCCGCCGGCGAAGTACCTGTTCATCCTCAACCGCAACGAGAACATCGTGCCGGCGGTCGCCAAGCTCCATCCCGAACAGGCCGCCTACTACTTCATGCTCGGCGAGACCAAGGGCACCTCGGCGGGGGGCGCGGCAGAGTCGGGTAAGAGCCTGCGGGTCCCCGGCACCAACCCCTTCTGGTTCGAGGACGACGCGTCGCAGGCCAACCGGCTCCTGGAGCTGCTCGACACCTTCGAGCTCGAGGTCTACCTGCTCAACACCGGGCGCGTCGGCGGGCCGGAGGCCGACGAGCGGTCCAAGAAGGTCCGCATCCCGCACTCGGCAGCGGTCCAGAACGGCATCGTGGACGGCTCCATCCGGTGGGTGGAGGACCCGGACTTCGGGTACCTGGTCGCCGAGCAGCTGCCGGGCTTCGACGACCCCGAGCTGCTGCAGCCGCGGCGGCTGTACGAGCGTCAGGATCGCAGCGAGGAGTACGAGAAGATCGTCGAGCAGCTGCACCTGGAACGGGCCGCCTACCTCGCCTCCTACGACGGGCTCGACCCACGTGTGACCGGTTGATCGCCGATCACCGCCACCTGCGGGGTGTCCGGGGGTCGGTGTCGTTCGAGTGACCACCTGGCTACGGTGGAACGTCACGGGTGGGCGGTCGTAGCGGGTGGAGGACCCACCACGATCACCGGCCCCCGCGCGGGCGCCCACAGCCCGATGCAGGGAGGAACGTGGCTCGTCGGACCGCGATATGGCTCGGTGGCGCCGTGTGCCTGCTCCTCGTGACCGCCGGGGTCGGGGCCGCCGTGCTCGCTCCACTCGGCCAGGCGGAGCGCTCGGAGTTCGACACCACGGAGGGTCGCGAGGCTCTGGACCAGCGGGAACCGAGCGGTCGGGAGCGAGGTCCGTCCGACGGGGACGGGCCGACCGACGGCGCCGGGACGGATGCCGACGGCTCGGATGCCCGACCCGCGGACGGTGGTGAGGCGACGCCGAGCGGTCCTCACGAGCGCTGGGCACGGGGATCCGATGGGACCACGGGCTCCACGGAAGCGGACCTCGGGCCCGAGATCGAGGACTACGAGAGCGTCCTCGTCCTCGGCAGCGACGACGGTGTGGGCGATGAGCTCCAGGCCGACGTCGTCGTGCTCGGGATCCTGCGCGAGCACGAGGACCCGGTGCTCCTGTCGCTGCCCCGGGACCTCTGGGTCCACAACCCGTGCGTGGACCACCGCACCCGCATCAACGAGGGGTTGCAGGGGTGTGGTGACGACGTCGGGGGGCTGGACCTGATGGGCATCATGGTCGAGGACGTCACCGGCCTGCGGGTCGATCACGCGGTGGAGATCGGTTTCGACGGCTTCGGATCGGTCATCGACGCGCTGGGCGGGATCGAGGTCTGCAACGAGCACCCGGTCCGCGATCCCCACGTCGATGACGACTGGGCGCTGCCGGCCGGCTGCGTCGACGTGGACGGCGACGAGGCCCTCGGGTGGGTGCGCTCGCGGCGGACCCTCCAGGAGGTGGACGGTCGGTGGCAGCCCAAGCCCGACGTCAACGATCTGCGGCGCAACGAGCGACAGCGCGAGGTGATGCTCCAGGCCATGGAGACCGTCACGGACGTCGGGTCGCTGCGCCAGTTGCGTGCGCTGGCGGACGGGGTGGCCGGTTCGCTGCGGCTGTCCGACTCGATCAGCCTCACCCGCGGGAGTCGGCTCGTCTGGTCGGCCCGGGATGTCGAAGCCGACGCGATCGAGCAGGTGACCCCGAGGGTCCGTGACCACGTGACCGAGCAGGGCGCGCAGGTGCTGTTGCTCAACGAGGACCTGTCGGAGACGATCCGCCGCGAGGTGACCGACGGTGAGCGGTTGCTCGAGGCTCGGTGACCCGGTCACCGGGCTCGGGGCGTCAGAGCGGTCGCACGTGGGCCGACAACCGCTGACCCGCCGGGCACCCCGGCCGCCTATCCTTGCTTCGCGCGAGGGGGAGCGTGAGACGTGCAAGCGTTGGAGGTGTCGCTGTTCGGCGGTTTCCAGCTGCGCCGAGGCGACGAAGCCGTACCACCGATGCCATCACGCGCCGCGCGTTCGCTGCTGGCCTACCTCGCCGTCCACCGAGGCATCAGGCAACCCCGCGACCGCCTGGTGGAGCTGCTCTGGCCGGACCAGCCGGGCAACCGGGGACGGCGTCGGCTCAGCCACACCCTGTGGCAGATCCAGGACGCGTTGAGCGAGCTCGACGGACAACTCGAGCTGCTCACCGTGTCACCTGAGGCCATCGTCATCGACCCGGCGGTGCCCTGTCGCGTCGACGTGGAGCGTTTCGAGGCGGGCCTGGACCAGGCGAAACGTCGACGGGGCGCGCAGGAGGCGCGACTGCGCGACCTGACGGATCTGGAGAGCGCCGTCGCGCTCTACCGCGGCGAGTTCCTCGCCGGGCACGACGATGCCTGGGTACGAGCCGAGCAGGAACGGCTCCACCAGCGCTATCTCGAGGCGCTCGGCTGGCTGGTCGGGCTGGCGAAGGCCCACACGGCCTACGACGACGCCCTGGTCTACGCCCGGCGCCTCACGAACGAGGACCCGCTGCGTGAGGACGCGCATCGCGAGGTGATGCGCCTCTCCGTGCTCCTCGGTCGCACGAGCGACGCCATCCGCCAGTTCGAACGGGTCCGTGAGGTCCTGGCGGAGGAGATGGGGGCCCAGCCCTCCGCCGAGACCACCGAGCTGCACCAGCGCATCGTGAGACAGCGCGAGCTCGCCCCCGCGACGCCCGAACCGACGCCGTTCCCCGACCGGGTCCCGTTGATGGGCCGGGACCGTGACCGCGACGTCGCGGTCACGGCGCTCGAACGCGCACTCGGCGGTCGCGGCAGCGCCCTGTTCGTCGAGGGCGAACCGGGGGTCGGTGTCTCCCGCCTGCTCGCGGAGGTGGTCGACGACGCGCACTGGCGGGGGTTCGGCACGGTGCTCGCGAGCTGTCGTCGGCCGGAGGCGGCCGTCGCCTACGGCGTCATCCAGGACCTCCTCGACGACGTCCTGACCCCGTTGCGCGTCGAGCAGCTCAAGCCCCGTGTGGGCAACGTGCTGCTCGCCGAGGCCGCCAAGCTCGTGCCCGTGCTCGGGCGCGCGGTGATGCAGACACCGCCCGCCGCCACGGGGCTGACCTCGGCCGAGGGAGCCCAGCGGATGCGCGACGCGCTGGGGCGGATCCTGCTGGCCCTGGCGAGCATCGACCCGCTCGTCCTGGTCGTCGACGACGCCCAGTGGGCGGACCTCGAGTCCCTGCAGGTGCTGCGCTCGCTGGGTGACGAGCTGGGCGACACCCGGCTGGTCGTGATCATCGGCTACCGCGGCGAGGAAGCGCGTTCGCGCGAGACGACCTGGTCGGTGCTGCGCGACCTCGATCGTGCGGTCAGGCCGGAGCGCCTCCTGCTGCATCCCCTCGATCCGTTCTCCAGCGGCGAGCTGCTGCGCGTGCTGGCCAGGGGGCACAGCATCGCTCCCGGCGCCGTGGCCAGGCTCCAGCGGGAGACGGGCGGGAACCCGAGGTTCCTCGTCGAGACCCTGCGCTCGCTCACCGAGGACGAGCTGCTCGGCGTCCTGGCCGACGACGGCGCCACGGAGCTGCCGATGCCGGGCAGCATCCGCGAGGTCCTGCTCGGCCGGATCGAGCGCATCGCGCCGGAACCACGCGCCGTGCTCGAGCTCGGGGCCGTCGCGGGTGACGGCATCGACCTCGACACGCTGGCGACAGCGGCGGAGCTGCCCCGGGAGGCCGTCGTGGACGCCGTGGACGCGCTGGTGCGCCGCGGGCTGTTCGAACCCACGGGCGACGCCTTCGTCGTGCACCACCACCAGCTCGAGCGCGCAGTCGTCGAGGCGCTCGACCCCGAGGTCCGCCGGGCGACCCACCACCGGCTGGCGGTCGCGTTGCAACGACTGCACCCGGATGCCGTGGAGCAACTCGGGTACCACTTCGCCGAGGCCGGGGTCGCCCAGGTCGCGGTCGGCTACCTACGACAGGCGGGGCGCGCAGCCGCCGCCGTCCACGCGTACCCCACGGCCGCCGCGCACTACCGACGTGCCGTCGAACAGCTCGGACGTGCACCGGTCAGCGTGAGCACGCGCGCCGAGGTGCTGGCGGAGCACGAGACCGTGCTGGACGTGCTCGGTGACCGCGAGGGGCAGCGGCGCGCCCTCGAGGAGCTCGCGATCCTGGCCGACGGCGTGCTCGAGCGCGAGGTGGAGGTCGCGCGGCGTCGTGCCCT
>SKTG01000038.1 GCA_007118045.1 Nitriliruptoraceae bacterium | reverse complement strand
GGCGCCGGGTGCCGGGGCCCTGCCCAGCCTCGAGGGACGCTTCGTCCTGTTCGCCGGCGGTATCGCGGCCACACCGGAGATGGCGGCCCAGGGGCTCGCCGACGCAGCGCGCGTCGTCGGTTCCGTGCGGCCCTGGGTGGCCAGCACCCACTACCTCAACTTCGCCGAGGAGCCGATCGACGTCGGGTCCGCGTTCGGACGCACCGAGTGGCAGCGGTTGAGCCGCATCTGCTGCGAGATCGATCCGGACGGTGTGGTGCTCGCCAACCATCCTGTCTCCCGCGCGGGGTAGCGTTCGTCCGCTCGGCTGTCGGAACGGGACGGGACCATCGAGCGGTTGCGGGTGATCGAGAACCACCTGCTGTCGCTCGTGCTGGTCGCGACCACCGCCGGCCTGCTGTTACCCGACCTCGGGGTCGCGCTGAGCGGCTGGGTGACCCCGATGCTCGCCGTGCTGATGCTCTCGGTCAGCCTGACCTTCGACCTGACGACGCTGCGGCGGGTGCTGGCCCGTCCCGGCGTCCAGGCTCTGGCGACCGGTCTGGTCTACGGACCCATGAGCTTGGCGGGCTTCGCCCTGGGCTGGCTGGTCTTCGGGTCCGCCCCGCTCGGCCTCGGCTTCGCGCTGGTGGGGACGCTGCCCACCGACGTGTCCTCGCCCCTGCTGGTCATGCTCGGCCGCGGCAACGTGGCGCTGGCCACCGTGCTCAACGCCGTCAACACCTCGCTGGCGCCGCTGCTCGTCCCCGCTCTGTTCCTTCTCTACACCGGGGTCGAGCTCGACCTCCCCGTGCTCGCCCTCGTCGGGGAGCTCGCCGCGACGGTGCTGGTCCCCACCGGGCTCGGCGTCGCGCTGCGGACGTGGCGCCCGGGCCGCATCGCCCCGATCGAGCCCGCGCTGTCGGCCACCGCCTCGACCGCCTACGTGCTGTTGGTCCTGGCCGTGGTCGGACCCAACGCCGATGCGATCCTCGCGGCACCGGGGACCATGGCGGTGGCAACGGTGGTCGCGCTCGCGCTGAACGGCTTCGGCTACCTCCTCGGCTGGGGTGTCGGCCCTCTCCTCGACGGACGGTCGGACCGCGTCGCCATGCTGTTCACGACGTCGAAGAAGGAGTTCAGCATCGCGGCGCTGGTGGTGTTCGCCTCCGGCCTGCCCGCCGAGGTCGCGCTGCCCGCCGTCGTCTTCGCGGTCGTGCAGATGACGACCTCGCCGCTGGTGGCGCGGGTACTGGCGGGCCGTTCGGACGCGCGGAACGGCGACTGACCGGCGCGGGGTCGACCGGTTCGCGCCCGCTCCGAGGCGCCCCCAGCGCGTCGGCCTTCCCAGCGTCGGCGAGCCCGCGTACCGTGACGGGACACGAGCGGAGGTGCAGCGTGCGCCGCTACCTCGTCGTCGCCAACCAGACCCTCGGCGGCGACGCCCTGCTGGACCGGTTGCGCGAGCTGACGGCCGAGGACCGGTGCGCCATCCACGTGCTGGTGCCGGCGAGCGCGGATCCGACGGAGGCCTTCCACGACGAGGTCTCGGACCGACGGCTCGCGCGCGAACGGCTGGAGGCGGCGCTGTCCCGCTTCGGCGAGCTCGATGCGACGGTGACCGGCGAGGTGGGCGACCACCGCCCCGTCGACGCCGTCCGGGACGTGCTGCGCCGCGAGCAGGCCTTCGACCGCATCCTCGTCTCGACCCTGCCCGCAGGTGTCTCGCGTTGGCTCCGCCTGGACACGATCAGCCGCATCGAGCGGGTGGTCGACGTACCGATCGAGCACCTCGTCGGCCCCAAGGCTCCCGCCGACGAACGCTGAGCCCGCCTCACGGGCGGTGGCCCCGGACGGATCGTCCGGGGCCACCGTTCCTGCTCGCGGGGTCTCCGCGGGATCTCAGCGCAGCCAGGGGGCCTTGCGCACGATGGCGAAGCGCTCCCAGATGTTGGCGACGCCCCAGGTGCGGCCGGCGTCAACGAACGGGAAGAGGAGGAAGATGAGCAGGTAGTACCAGTGGCTGGTCGTCACCGGGTTCGTGGCGACACCGGCCTCGATCGGCAGCTGCGAGAGGTAGAAGCCGAGGCTCAGCAGCACCGCCGCGCCGGCGGCCAGCCGCAGTCCGGCCCCGAAGATCGCGGCCAGGCCCAGCCCGAGCAGCGCCATCATGAACAGCACATCGACGACGGGGTTGCCGGCCATCGCGCTCCACATCGGGCCGAACCATCCCTCGGACGCACCCATCAGGTACCCCTGGGTCGGGCTCCCACCTGCGAACCACGCGCTCTCGGCCGCGGTGTTGTAACCGAGCCCGAAGGCCTTGTCCAAGAAGGACCAGAGGAAGTTGAAGCCGATCACGATCCGCAGCGCGGCGATGATCCGGCGGGCCGGCTCGGAGCGGACGACCGGCTGGGCCGCGTCGGCGGCGGTCGTGGTGGTCGTGGTCTCGAGACGATCGGTCGTGGCGCTCATCGGGGTTCCTTCGGTGCTCGAGCCGACGGGGTTTCCGTCGGCCTCGGGGTCCTCCGCAAGGTCCCACGGATCGCGACCGTCCACCGAGGGCCTTCGGCCCCATCACGTCGGGTACTGGGTCAGCACTTCGGGTACTGGGTCAGCACTTCGCGACGAGGTCCCGGGTCAGCACTTCGCAGTGAGGTCCCGGGTCAGCACTTCGCAGCGAGGTCCGCGTCAGCACTGGGCAACGAGGTCCCGCGTCAGCACTTCGCAGCGAGGTCCCGCGTCATAACGTCGCGCCGGGTCCGCCCCGGTCGCCACTGGCGCTGCGGCCGCGCCTCAACGATGCTCGCTCGCGAGCCGCCGAGGTAGCGACCGCGGCCACGAGCGCATCGGAGGGCGTCGCCATGACCGCGCGAACCCACGTCACCGCAGCCGGGTCGCCCGACGCGCTGGGGCCGGCCGACGTGCTCGGCGTCCCGGTGCTCCCGCCAGGACGTCTCGCACGGCTGGGCGACCGGCTCCGGGCCGGGTTGGCCCGCGGCTACCGGATCAGCGGGCCCCCACCGGCCCGGCTGCTCGAATCGGCACTGGCCGGTCTCGACCTGGCGGTGCTCGCCGCCCTCTGCGAACTCGAGGTGCCGGATCGATTGCACCGTCCCACGGACGGCGCGGCCCTGGCGGACGAACTCGGGCTTGACCCCGAGCGCTTCGGACGACTGCTCGGCTACGCCGCGACCCGCGGGTTCGTGCGGCTCGACCGCCGGGGCAGGCTCCGACCCACGACCGTCACGACGTTCCTGCGGCGCGACCATCCCGGCGGCTGGCGCGCGTGGGTGGAGTTCGCCTCCGGCGCCGAGGTGGCGGGCGCCCTCCGCTCGCTGGTCTCCGGCCTCGTGCCGGACGGGGATGCTTTCGCGGCCGCCAACGGCGCACCGTTCTTCGACTGGATGACCGAGCGCCCGGCCCGCCACGCGACCTTCGACGCGGCGATGGCGGCCGGCGGGCGCATGCACGGGCTGCTCCTCGCGCGCACGCTCGACTGGGACTCCGACCGCTCGGTGTGCGACGTCGGCGGGGGTGACGGGGCGCTGCTCTCCGTGCTGCTGGCTCACCACCCTCACCTGGAAGGGGTGCTGTTCGACCTGCCCGAGGTCGTCGGACGTGCGCCCGCGCGGCCCCGCTTG
>SKTG01000045.1 GCA_007118045.1 Nitriliruptoraceae bacterium | reverse complement strand
CGCCCTCGGGTGGCAGCTCGCGGCGCCGCCGGAGCCCAGCGTCGCCGTCCCGCTCGAGGCCGGGTCGGAGACGGCCGAGGTGGCCGGCCTGGTCGTGTTCACACCGGCCGACGAGCGGCTGCGGGTCGAGCTGCGGCTCGACGGGCTGCCGGCCCTCGAGGAGCCGGGCGTCTACGAGGCCTGGCTGTACGGCGAGGACGGGCGCATCGTGAGCATCGGGCAACTCACGACGGTCGACGGGGAGGTCGCAGCTGAACTGCAGGCACGTGGCTCCCTGGAGGACTTCCGCACGTTCTGGGTGACCGCCGAACCGGACCGCCGCGATCCGGCGCACGAGGGGCCGACCGTCGCCCGCGCTTCCGTGCCGCAGCTGCCCTGACCCGTCGTACGGTGTCGATGTCGGGTGAACCGGTCGGTACCCGGGACGCGTAGCCCCATCGGCCAGCCGACCGACGGAGGTCGAGGCTTCGAACGGCCCCGCCTCGACCCACGGAACGAGAGGTCCGACATGAACCGCACGTCACCCACGCTCGCGGCCCTCGGCGCCGTCCTCCTGCTCGCCGCCGGCTGTGCCGACGACGGAGCCGACGACGTCGAGACACCCACCGACACCGAGGACTCGGAGGACGCGGAGGAAGTGGCCGAGGACGACCCCGCGGAGGACGCGGCAACGGCAGAGGACGACGACGGGACAGCCGACGACGACAGGGCGGCCGACGACGATGGGGCGGCCGGGAGCGCCGTGGAGGTGGCCAGTGCCGGCAGCGAACTGGGTGACGTGCTGGTCGACGGCGAGGGTCTCACGCTCTACCTGTTCGACCCCGACGAACAAGGGCCGAGCACCTGCTACGACGAGTGCGAGGACAACTGGCCTCCACTGCTGAGCGAGGAAGCGCCGGAGGCCGGCGGTGACGCGGATCCCGACCTGCTGGGAACCGTGGAGCGTGACGACGGCAGCATGCAGGTCACCTACGACGGCTGGCCGCTCTACCACTGGGTCGGCGACGACGAGCCGGGTGACGTCAACGGTCAGGGCGTGCAGGAGGTCTGGTGGGTCGTCGAACCGGACGGCACACCCGTGCGCGACGACCCGGGCGGGCCCGCCGAGGACGAGGAGGACGACGCCGGGGGGTACTGAGCACCCGGCGTGAGAGCCCTCTGCGGGCCGTCAGCCGCTCAACGGATCTGACCGCGTGCCTCAACCGGCTCCGCTCAACGGATCTGACCGCGCACCTCGCCGGCGGGATACGCCTCGGTATGGACGTTGACGTACGTCTGCCCGGTGTCCATGAGCCCGAGCAGGTCCTCGACGGAGCTCCCCGCCAGCTGCCCGACCAGGTCGTCCGCGGTGATCGTGCCCGTCGCCAGTACCCCACTGCTGCGGCCCGGGATCAACTCCGGTGGGGGCGCATCGGGGTAGAGCCACACGACGACGGGTCCGTTCGCACCGGCCGGAGCGACGTGGATGTGGGCCATCGTGACGTTCTGGATGTTGGCCACGATCAAGCGGTAGTCGACGGAGGTGCCGTCCCGGTCGGCCTTGAACACGGCCTGTCCCCTCGCCCCCGTGTCGACGGCGGGGACCTCCTCTCCACCTGAGAGGGGCGCCACGTAGGCGCCACGTCCCTGCGCCGAAGCCGGGGCGAGCGAGAGCGACAGGGCGACCGCCAACAGCAACGTCAGCGAGATGATGCGCTTCATGGTGGATCCTGGACTCGGTGGCGACCGGACCCCGTGGTCCCAACCTGCGCCCGTCGTCGCCTTCGGTCCACACCCGTGCGTGTGCCGGGAACCGCCGTCCGTGCAGCGCGCCAGGCTGCGAGCGCTGGGGCGCGGCGCGGATGCGGGATCGGGACACCGCAGGCGGGACGGGCGCCGCTGTCGCGACCCGTTCCCCCGTCACGTGGCCCAGCAGGACTACCATGGTCGACCCCGCGGCCCCAGGGCGACGTCAGGTTCAACCATGGCACGCACCGCGCCTCGCCCGCCAGGGCTCGTCCGATGGAGCGTCGACCACTTCGTCCACCGGCTCGAGCGGCGCGTCGGCTGGCACCGGATGCCGGTGCCGCTCGGCCTGGCGGTGCTCGCCGTCGTCCGCGCACGCCTGCGACGCCGCAACCTGTTCGGCACCGATGAGCTGCCTTCGACCGAACCGGACTCCGCGCCGCCGTTCGAACCGCGCTACCTCGACGCGCGCGCACCCGACGGCAGCCACAACGACCTGGACCACCCGGCCATGGGGATGGCCGGAGCGCGGTTCGGCCGCAACGTGCCGCACGAACGGACCCACCCGGATCCTGCCCCGCTGGAGCCCAGCCCGCGACAGGTGAGCCGGGTCCTGCTCACCCGGGACGAGCTCGTGCCCGCCACGTCGGTCAACGCGCTCGTCGCGGGGTGGCTGCAGTTCATGATCAACGACTGGTTCAGCCACGGTGAGGGCCCGGAGGACGAACCGTGGCGTATCCGGCTGGCCGAGGACGACCCCTGGCCGGGGGATCACCTGGAGATCCACCGGACCAGACCGGACCCGACACGGCCGGCGGGCAGCCGCACCCCACCGACCTACCGCAACACGCAGACGCACTGGTGGGACGCCTCCCAGCTCTACGGCAACGACCGCGAGGAGCAGCTGGAACGCCGCAGCGGCGAGCACGGCAAGCTCGCCCTCGACGCCGAGGGACGCATCCCGGTGCCAGACGATCCCTCGCGCGACCCCTCGCGCCAGGAAGGGTTCTGGGTCGGCATCGCCATCTGGCACGAGCTGTTCCGCCGGGAGCACAACAGCATCTGCGAGCGTCTCCGAAAGGCGTACCCCGACTGGTCGGACGACGACCTCTTCGAACGCGCACGGCTGATCAACGCGGCGCTGATCGCGAAGATCCACACCGTCGAGTGGACCCCGGCGGTGATCAGCCACCCGGTGACGAGGATCGCGCTCCGTACCAACTGGTGGGGTCTCGTCGGCGAGCGGGTCTACCGCCGCTTCGGCCGTCTGAGCGACCGCGAACTGCTCTGCGGCATCCCGGGGGGACCACGGGACCACTTCGGGGTCCCGTACTCGCTGACGGAGGAGTTCGTCGCGGTCTACCGGATGCACCCCCTGATCCCCGACGAGTACACGTTGCGCTCGGCAGCCGACGACGACGTGCTGCGGGAGGCGTCCTTCCCGGATCTGGCCGGCCCGGCCGGGCTGGGCGTCCTGACCGAGGTCGCGACGGCGGATCTGTTCTACTCGTTCGCCCGGCAGCACCCCGGGGTCGTCCAGTTGCACAACTTCCCCCGTCACCTGCAGCGCTTCGAACTGCCCGACGGGCGCACCATCGACCTGGGCGCCATCGACGTGCTGCGCAGCCGCGAGCTGGGGGTGCCGCGCTACAACGAGTTCCGCCGCCTGCTCCACCTCGACCCGGCGCCGGACTTCGAGACGCTGACGGCGAACCCCCGGTGGGCGCGCGAGCTGCGCGAGATCTACGACGGGGACATCGAGGCGGTCGACCTGCTCACCGGCACCTACGCGGAGCCCCTTCCGGCCGGGTTCGCCTTCAGCGACACCGCGTTCCGCATCTTCGTGCTCATGGCGTCCCGGCGCCTCAACAGCGACCGCTTCTTCACGATCGACTACCGGCCCGAGGTCTACACCCGCCTCGGGCTGGACTGGATCGACGACAACAGCCTGCGCACGGTGCTGCTGCGACACCACCCCGAGCTCGCCCGGACCCTCGACGGGGTGGTCAACGCCTTCGAACCCTGGGACCAAGCCGGTACGTAGGCGACGAAGAGGTTCTGCCCCGTCCCGGACCGACGAACGACGGACGGTCACCCCGGTCGACCGGCGGTACCCGCCGGGCGACACGGCCGGCCAGCGGCACCGAACCTCGATGATCGCCGGAACGCCAGCACCGAGGCTTCCGGACCCGACGGCCGGAACGGCGACAGGCCGGGCCGGCGTACGCCCGAGGAGGACACCATGACCGAGGAGAGCCGCAGCCTCGAGGACATCTTCGAGGAAGAGCGCATCGTGATGTTCGTGACCAGCGACCAGCGGGCGCGCCCCATGGCCGTGCTCGACCGCGACGGCGAAACGCTGTGGTTCCTGACCAGCCGGGCGACCGAGTGGGTCAGCGGACTGACACAGGGCGAGAAGGTCACGCTGACCGTCAGCGACCCGAAGGACAGCCTGTTCGTCTCGTTGACCGGCTCGGCCCGGACCTCGACCGACCGCGAACGCATCGACGCGTTGTGGAGCCCGATGCTCGAGGCCTGGTTCGAGGGCCGTGACGATCCGAACATCACCGCGTTGCAGGTCGACGTGGCGGAAGGTGAGTACTGGGACGGGCCCGGGACCGGGGTCGGCCGCGCCCTGCGTGGTCTCGCCGGTCAGCTCATCGGTGACGGACGTCGCACGATGGGCGAGCAGGGACCGGTCGAGCCGAGCTGACCGTCCGTTCCGGGACGGCACGGCGCACCTCCGGTCGTTCGAGCTCGACCCGCTCGAGCTCGACCCGCTCGAGCTCGACGTTCGAGCTTCAGTCGTCCGAGCCGTCCCCTCGCTGCTCCGACCACTCCGCGCCGGTGACGGGTTGCACACCCCATTCGTCGGCGCCGTCCCGCGTGATCGCGTCGACGGTGCGTTCCCACGAGGCCTCGAGCTCGGCCCGGCGGTCCTGGTCGAGCCCGCCCTCCTCGAGGACCGCCCCCACGTCGACGATCTCGTGGGTCCGGTCGCGGTCCACCCACGTGGGGACGTAGCGCACCTCGGTGACCTCGAACGTCCCGGCCACGGGTTCCTCGGTGACCTCGAGCAGGACCACGACCCCGTCCTGGCTCTCCGCACCCGTCACGCGCGGATCCATGTTCGAGAGCAGGTTGCCGAGCCCGAGGACCGCGACGCGGTCGTGCACCCGTTCGATCGGCTGCACGACGTGGGCGTGGTGTCCGATGATCAGGTCCACCTCGTCCGAGCCGAGCAGCACGTCGGCCCGCTCGCGTTGGTTGTCGCTCGGTTCGATCTGGTACTCGATGCCCTGATGGAGGCTCGCCACGACGAACTCGGCTCCGTCCTCACGCACCTGACGCGCTCGCGTCTCCAGCTCCTCGAGGTCGATCACGTCGACCTGCGTCTGGGCGTCGGCGTCCGGTTCGATGTTCAGACCATAGGTCGCGGACAGGATCGCGACGTCGACACCCCCGACGTCCACCCGCGCCAGCGTCTCGTCCTCCCGGGTCCGAGCGGTCCCGGCCGGTGTCACGCCGGCGTCCTCCAACGCATCGAGGGTGTCCACGATGCCTTCGTCGCCGGCGTCGGTCGAATGGTTGTGCGCCGTCGAGCAGACGTCGTAGCCAGCCTCGCCGATCGCCTCGGCGAGCTGCCAGGGTGCGAGGAACAGCGGCGAACCGGTCTCCGTGCGACGGTCGCCACCGCCGTACACGTCCTCGTTGTCCGCGGACAGCGGCACCTCGAGGTGGCAGACCGACAGGTCCGCCGCGCTCAGGATCGGCTCGATAGGCCGGAACATCGGGCGGAAGTCGTACTCCTGCCCGCTCTCGACGCCGTACTCGGCGGCCCGCTCGATCAGCGGCGTGTGGGGAAGGATGTCCCCGGTCGCCGCCATGGTGAACCCTCGCGGCTCCTCCGCCCCGCCCTCGGCCTCGACCCCGTCACCTGCGTCCTCACCCGTGGACTCGCCCCCGGACGCCGCGTCGTCCTCGGCGTCGGCGTCCTCCCCGTCGGCTCGGCCTTCCGTGTCGCTGGCGGTCGGGTCGTCCGCCACCTCGTCACCCTCATCGCTGGCGCCGGTGTCCTCATCGCTGCCACCGTCGGAAGGAGCGCCCGGCGACGAGCCGCCCTCGAGCGCGGCACACGCCCCGAGCGAGAGGCAGGCGGCACCCACCACGAGCGACCGAACCACCCAGGTGGGAACCGGCCTCACAGACTGCCCACCAGGCCGCGTGGGGCGTCGACGATCCTGCTGAACCCGGCCGAGGCGAGGACGGTGTCGCCGAAGCCCCCACAACGCACGGCGATCGCCTCGAACCCGGCCCGCACGGCCGCCATCGCGTCCCACGGTGCGTCGCCGACCATGACGACGTGGTCGGGTCGCTCCTCGAAGCCGTCACGAGCGGCCAGCAACGGATCCGGTGCTGGCTTGGACGACTCGACGTCGCCGGAGTCGACGGTCGGTAGGTCCTCGCGCCCCAGGCAGCCGAGCAGCGCCGAGCGCTCCTCGCCACCCGCCGAGGTGGCGATCACGAAGGACATCCTCCGGCGTTCGAGGTCCTCGATCAGCGCCACGGCGCCGGCCGTCGGACGCAACAGCTCCGCCCGGTCGAGGAACCGCCGCTTGTGGTCGGCGGAGATCTCATCGGCGCCGGCCGGTGCGCCGCCCAGCAGCCAGGGGACGAGGCGATCGCCTCCCATACCGATCGCCGCGTGGATGTCGGCCATCGCCACGTCGTACCCCGCGGCCTGGAAGGCCTCCGCCCAGCTCAGGACGTGGACGTAGCAGGAGTCGATCAGGGTGCCGTCCAGGTCGAGCAGCACGGCGGTGCGGTGGGGCGGGGTGGTCATGGCCGACGAGCCTCTCGGACGAGCGGTCTGGAGCTGCCGACCGTCGCGCTCGTTCGGTCGACGGGCGAGAGCCTACGCTCTCGCGTCCCGGATCCGACCACTCCCCGACGAGGAGACGACATGCGCGTCGTCGTGGTCGCCGACACGCATCTCAAGCGCGAGTGGCCGAAGCGTCGGCTCCCCGGTCCGGCGGTCGAGCTGGTCAGCTCCGCCGAGCTGATCCTGCATGCCGGTGACATCACCCAGCCGGAGCACCTCGAGGAGCTCGCGCGGCACGCGCCGGTCCAGGCCGTCCTCGGCAACAACGATCCCGAGCTGGTGGGGAGCCTGCCCGAGACGCTCCTGCTCGACGTGGCCGGGGTGCGGATCGGCATGATCCACGACAGCGGGCCCGCCCGGGGCCGCGAACGACGGCTGCACGAGCGCTTCCCCGCCGCCGAGGTGGTCGTGTTCGGCCACAGCCACATCCCGTGGAACGCCCGCGGCCAGGGGGATCAGCTGCTGTTCAACCCGGGCTCACCGACGGAACGGCGCCGCCAGCCCCACCGGACCGTCGGGGTGCTGGAGCTCGAGGCCGGGTCGGTGCTCGACGCACGTATCGAGGTCGTCGACGAGCGCTGATCGGGGTCGTGGGCGAGCATCGAGCGCACGCGTCGAACGCCGACCGGGTCAGGAGGTTCAGCTGGTCGGGTCCTGGCGGACCTCGCCGCGCCAGGCGCCGGTCTCGCCGCCGCGCTGCTCGATGAACGACTTGAAGTTCTCCAGGTCGCGCTTGACGTTGTGCTCCATGACCCCGAGCGCGTCCCCGGCCTTCTCGACCATGTCCGAGGGCTCGACGTCCATCTGGAGCATGAGCCGGGTGCGTCCCTCGTCGATCCTGTGGAACGTCACGACCCCGGCGTGCTTGGTGTCCGCGTCGGGCGCCGTCGTCCAGGCGACGCGCAGGTCGGGCTGCTGCTCGGTGATCGTGGTGTCGAAGGTCCGCTCGGCGCCGGCGATGGCGACGTGCCAACGGACGTGGGTGTCGTCGAGCTGCTCGATCCGCTCCACGTCCTCCATGAAGTGGGGGAACTCCTCGAACTGGGTCCACTGGTCGTACGCCGTGCGGACCGGCACGTCCACCTCGATCGACTGTTCGACGGTGCTCATCTTCTGCCTCGTTCGGTCGGGTAGCTGCTCAGGTTCGTGGCCGTGGAGCTGCGCGAGCCGACCGTCGTGCCAACCAACGGTCATCCGTCCGAGCGGTCACCGTCGACGTAGACTGACCGGGAGCCACCCGCACCCGACCGCGGGGTCCGCATGTCCTCCCGCAAGATCACCCTCGACCTGCATCCGATCTACAACAAGGGCTCCCTGATCGACCGCGCGCTCGAGGAGGCCATGGACGACGCCGAGGATCGTCGAGCCCGCGAGCTCGAGATCATCTGCGGCAAGGGCAGCGGCGCGCTGAAGAAGCGCGTCCTGCGCTTCCTCGAACGCAAGGACGTCAAGCGTCGCTACCACCGGGTCGACAAGGACCAGCACAACTCCGGCCACGTCCTCGTGCACTTCCGCTGGCGCCGCGGGCAGTGAGGAGCCGCTCGCTGGCACCGTGGCGATGGCGGGAGGGGCGCCGGTCCACCGGCACCCCTCCCGCCGAGGTCACACCTGCTCGACCTTCGTGATCTCGCCGCTGAGCACCCGCGCCCGGTAGCCGAGGATCTCGCGCTTGATCAGGCGCGCCATGATGTACATCCCAAGGACGTTGGGGATCGCCATCAGGAACAGCATCGAGTCGGAGATGCCGATGACCGGACCCAGCGCCAGCGACGCGCCGACGATGACGAAGATGCAGAAGAGCACCTTGAACACCGTCTCCGCCGTCTCCGAGTCGTTGAACAGGTAGCCGGTCGCCTTCATGCCGTAGTAGCTCCACGTCAGCATGGTCGAGAACGCGAAGGCGATCACGGCCACGGCCAACACGTTCGGGAACCAGGGCAACACGGTCTCGAACGCGGCCGAGGTGAGCGCGACGCCGCCCAGTTCTCCGGCCGCCTCGTCGAGGTACGCCCCCGAGATCACGATGATCAACGCGGTCATGGTGCACACGATGATGGTGTCCACGAACGGCTCGAGCAACGCGACGTGGCCCTCGGTGGACGGGTGACTGGTCTTGACCGCCGAGTGGGCGATCGCCGCCGAACCGATGCCCGCCTCGTTGCTGAAGGCGGCGCGCTGGAACCCGACGATCAACGCACCGATGATGCCGCCGGTGACGCTGTCGAAGGCGAAGGCGCTGCGCAGGATCTCCGCGAACGCTGCCGGGACGGCGGGAAGGTTCGCCCCGATGACCACGACCGCTGCCAGCAGGTAGGTCGCCGCCATGATCGGGACCAGCTTCTCCGTGACCCGAGCGATCGACTTGATCCCGCCGATGATCACCGCGCCGACCAGGATCGCGAACACCAGGCCGACCACCCAACGCAGCGCGACGATCGGACTGTCGGCACCCCCGGTGACGGCGATGATCTGCGCCGTGGCCTGGTTGGCCTGGAACATGTTCCCGGCACCGATCGAGCCACCGATGCACGAGATGGAGAAGAGGATCGCCAGGGTCTTGCCGGCCCGTACCCGTCCGGTGACCTCGGCGATGCCGCGTTCGAGGTAGTACATCGGGCCACCCGAGACCGTGCCGTCCGCCCGTTCCCGGCGGTACTTCACCCCGAGCGTGCATTCGGCCATCTTCGAGGACATGCCGAGGAACCCGGCGATGATCATCCAGACCGTGGCCCCCGGCCCGCCGAGGGTGATCGCCACGGCGACCCCGGCGATGTTGCCGAGCCCGACCGTTCCGGACACCGCCGTGGCCAGCGCCTGGAAGTGCGTCACCTCGCCGGCGTCGTCGGGGTTCGTGTACTGGCCCCGTACCAGCTCGAGCGCGTGCTTGGGCCCCCGCAGGTTGAGGAAGCCCAGGTAGACGGTGAAGAAGAGCCCCGCGCTGACCAGCCACAGCACGATCAGGGGCAGGTCGACGCCCGCCACCGACACCGAGTAGAAGACGACGCCCTCGATCGCCGAGGAGATGGGGTCGAGGACCTCCGCGATCCGGTCGTCGATGCTCTGGGCGAGGAACAACTGGTTCACGGCGGCTCCACTGATGGTCACGGGACCACCGTCACGGGTACGTCGGCGATCTGGATCAGGTGCGAGGGGACGCTGCCGAAGACCGCGGTGCGCAACCGGCCGTCACCGGTACGACCCACGACGATGTGATCGGCGTCGTGCTCCCGGGCGAGCGCGATCAGCAGCTCGGCTCGGTCACCGTGGCGGGCCACGGACTTGTGGGGGACGGTGTCGCCGACCAGGGCGCCCATCGGTTCGAGGATCTGCTCGTTCGCCGCGGCGAGCTCCGCCTGGCGACGCTTGGGTCGGGCCTCGTTCTCCTCCGGTGTGGTGAACGAGTACGGCGACCACGGGATCACGTGGGCCAACACGAGGCTGGCGCCGAGCTCGGTGGCGCGTTCGCGCGCGAACGTCACCGCTCGCTTGCTCGCGTCACCGCCGTCGACGCCGACCAGGACGACTCTGGGCATGCTCAGCTCTCCATCCGGTCTCCGTCACGGTCGAGCCCGCGACGGTCGGACGGCGTCACCGCACGCCCGAGTGGGTGAGACGGCCGGATGGCTGATAACGAGATACGTGAAACCGGCACCGGCACCGTGGGACACTAAGAGAGGCAAGCAACGAAATCAATAGGTTCCGAGGAATCCCGGTCCGGCGACCAGGACACCTGGCCGACCGACGGGGGTGACCGATGCGGGCGGGGGCGAACCGTCGGCACGCTCACCCGACGTCCCGGCAGCGGGCTGCCAATCGACGGGAGCGGACATGGCGGACACGATGTTGGACCGGATCGCGAACGACGCGGGCTTCGTCGCGGCGCTCGATCAGAGCGGCGGCAGCACACCGAAGGCGCTCGCGCAGTACGGCGTCCCCGAGAGCGCGTACGACACCGACGAGCGGATGTTCGATCTCGTCCACGAGATGCGCACGCGCATCATCACGAGCCGGGCCTTCGACGGCGACCGGGTGCTCGCGGCGATCCTGTTCGAGGGGACGATGGACCGGGAGATCGAGGGTCGCCCGACCTCGCGCTACCTGTGGGACGAGAAGCGGATCGTGCCCTTCGTCAAGGTCGACAAGGGCCTCGCGGACGAAGCCGCCGGCGTCCAGCTGATGAAGCCACTCAGTGACCTGGAGGGCCTGCTCGCGCGGGCCCGGTCGCTGGACGTGTTCGGCACCAAGATGCGCTCGGTGGTCAAGCACGCCGACCCGACCGGCGTCGCGCAGGTGGTCGAGCAACAGTTCGAGGTCGGGCAGCGGATCCTCGAGGCCGGCCTGGTTCCCATCCTGGAACCGGAGGTCGACATCCACAGCCCCGGGAAGGCCGAGGCCGAGCAGCTGCTCCACGCCGGTATCGCCGACCACCTCGACGCGCTCCCCGAGGGGCGTCAGATCATGTTGAAGCTGACGATCCCGGCCGTCGACGGCTTCTACTCGGACCTGATCGAGCATCCGAAGGTGCTCCGGGTCGTGGCGCTCTCCGGCGGCTACCCGCGGGAGGAGGCGAACGAGCGGCTCGCTCGCAACCCCGGTCTGATCGCCAGCTTCTCCCGGGCGTTGGTCGAGGACCTCTCGGCCGATCAAACGGACGAACGCTTCGAGGAGGTACTCGACCAAGCGATCGAGAGCATCTACCGGGCGTCGATCACCTGACCGGTCAGCTGGTCAGCACCAGGTCGCGCCGACGCCACCCCAGCAGGCCGACCACCGTCAACACCACGGCGACCGCGAGCAGCGCCACGAGCGGCGGCCACGACCACGCCTCGGCAGGCACCGCGGGGACGTGCGTGAACAGCTGCGCCGTGAGACGGCCGTGGCGAGGACGGCCTCCGTGCGACCACCGAACTCCTCCGTGCGCAGGCGCAGCGCCGCTTGGACGCCGAACCCGGACGCCGCGATGGCCAGGAACCCGACCGCGAACGCGAAGTAGAGCTCGACCAGGCTGCCGTCCGCGAGCCCCTCCAGGGCCAGCGCGAGATCCTCGCTGATCCCGACCAGTTCGTCCGCGCTGTCCCCGACGGCACCGAACGCCGCACCGACCACCGTCATCGCGAGCGCCCAACCGACGAACACGCCCCGTTGGAGCCGCCAGACGAGGCCGACCGGGGACGCCAGCAAACGGCCGGCCCGTGCGGCGCCGGGCCGGGCCGGGACCAACCCGGCACCGAGGTCGCGCCGCGTGACCGTGAACACGGCCACGGCGGCGAGGACGATCACGGTGCCCGCGAACGGCCACAGGACCCACCAGCGTTCGTCACCGAACGCGCGCGCCTGCTGGCCCCAACCGATCGGCGAGAGCCACGACGGCCAGGCGCTGACGACCGTGGTGCCGGTCTCGTCGACCCGCCCCGCGGCATCCCCCACGGCGCGGAGCAGGAACGCCATCCCGATGACCCCGGCGGTCGCCGCGTTGGCGGCACGCGCGCTCGCCGCGACCTGCGCCGCGACCGCCGCGACCGCGACGAGGACGAGCCCGATGACGCTGCCGGCGACGACCGCCGCCAGGGCGACGATGCCGGTCAGCCAAGCGGTCAACAGCACCCGGTCGCGCCGCAGCGCCAGGCGTAGCAGGCGACCGGCGCCCGTCGTCGCCGCCGGGGCCATCACGACCCACCGCCGGGACCGACATGCTCCTCGAGGCCCGTCGGGGTCGGCGGGCGCCGGTCGTAGTGGCGCAGGAACAGCTGCTCCAGGGTGGGAGGTGTGCACGTCAGGGCCGTGACACCGACGTCGGTGAGCCGTCCGAGCGCTGCACCGAGGTGCTCGGGCGAGACCTCGAAGCGGACGCGTCGCTCCAACGTGTGGACACCCGCGAGCTCACCCAACCGACGATCGGGGCCTCGGTCTCCGCCTCCACGGTGGAGCGGGTGAGGTGGCGCAGCTCCGCCAGGCTGCCGGACTCCACGACGACCCCGTCGCGGATGATGCTGACCCGGTCGCACAGAGCCTCGACCTCGGCGAGCACGTGTGAGGACAGCAGCACGGTGCTCCCGGCCGAGCGCGCCTCCTCGACGACCTCGTGGAAGGGGCGCACCACCAGCGGGTCGAGGCCGCTGGTCGGCTCGTCCAAGAGGTACAGCTCCACGTCGGAGGCGAAGCCCGCGATCAACGCCACGAGGAACTCGCTCGTGACAGTCACTACCTGTCTCGCAGCGTGCACGTATCGAGAGCGACTGTCAACAGCGAGTCCCTCTCCGTATCTGCTAGGCTCGGCCCCATGGACCTGACCGGCTCGCCCCGCATCTCCCTCCGCGAACGCAAGCGCATCACCGCGATGCATCGCATCCAGACCGTGGCGCTCGAGCTGTTCGAACGGGAGGG
>SKTG01000434.1 GCA_007118045.1 Nitriliruptoraceae bacterium | reverse complement strand
GTCGCCGGTGTGCTCGCCCTCACCGACGTGCTGGCCGATCTGGCCCGCCACGGCCCCTCCGCGCCCGGTCCCACCGGCCCGGGCACCGCAGACCACGACCACGACCACGCCGCGCCGGGACCCGCCGGCCGAGGTACCGCGGACCACGACCGCGGCGGCGACCTCGCCGGCCCAGGGTCGCCGTCGGCATCCGGGGACGGACCCGGACCGGACGGCTCCGACCCGGTTCGACCATGAGCGAGACGACGCGGTACCGCTGCGAGCTCGCGTGGCTGCCCCCGGGTGACGTCCACGCCGACGTGGTCGTCGAGGTACGGGCCGGCCGCATCGTCTCGATCACCTCCGGTCTCGAAGGATCGGAGCAGACGCCCAGCGACACGGTCCGGCTCGACGGGCTCGTACTGCCCGGGACGGCCAACACGCACAGCCATGCGTTCCACCGGGTGCTCCGCGGCGCCACCCACGCGAACGGCGGCACCTTCTGGACCTGGCGGGAGCTCATGTACCGGGCGGCGGCCGCACTCGATCCCGACGGGTACCGGGCGCTGGCGCGTGCGGTGTTCGCGGAGATGGCGTCGGCCGGGTTCACCAGCGTCGGGGAGTTCCACTACCTCCATCACCGGGCGGACGGGCGGCGGCATCCGGACGCGAACGCCATGGGGGCGGCGCTGGTGGCCGCCGCTCGCGACGCGGGCATCCGCCTGACGCTGCTGGACGCCTGCTACCTCGCCGCTGGCCCCGGCCGACCCACGACGGGGACCCAGACGCGCTTCGACGACGGTGACGCCGCCGGCTGGGCGGCGCGCGTGGAGGACCTGCACCGAGCCCACGCCGCCGACGACGTCGTGGTGGGTGCCGCCGTGCACTCCGTGCGGGCCGTGCCTCTCGACGAGATCCCCGTCGTGGCCGCGTGGGCGCGGGCTCACGACGCCCCACTCCACGTGCACGTCTCGGAGCAACCGGCAGAGAACGAGGCGTGCCTCGCCGCGTACGGCCGCACCCCTGTGCGGGTCCTCGCCGACGCTGGAGCCCTGGGACCGCGTACGTCGGCCGTGCACGCCACGCACCTGTCGCCGGACGACGTCGCGGACCTCGCCGGCGCCGGAGCTCTCGTCAGCCTCTGTCCCACCACCGAAGCCGATCTGGGGGACGGCATCGGACCGGTATCGGAGCTCGTCGCCGCAGGGGTGCGGTTCACCCTCGGCACCGACAGCCACGCGTCGATCGATCCGTTCGAGGAGGCCCGTCGCGCGGAGTGGGACCAGCGGCTCACCCACCACCAGCGCGGCAACCTGACGGTGGAGGCGCTGCTGCGGGCGCTGACGGACGACGGCCAGGCCAGCCTCGGGTACGCCGACGCGGGCCGGCTCGAACCGGGTGCACGGGCCGACCTGGTCGCGGTGGATCTCGGGTCGACACGCACGGCCGGGGCGGATCCCGCGACGGCCGCGGCCACGGTCGTGTTCGCCGCCTCCGCCGCCGACGTCACCGACGTGATCGTGGACGGGCGGAGGGTGGTCCGGGATCGCGAGCACGTCCTCGGCGACGTGGCCGGCATCCTCGCGGAAGCGGTGGCCGCGGTCCGCGCCGCCGATCATCACGCGTGATGGACCCTCGACGCACCCGTGACGCGGGACGGATCCGCGACGCGGACGGTCGGGCACCGAGGCCTCGAGGCCGACGGCTCTCCGCGCCGCCACCATCGAACCCGGCGGATCCGCCCGACCCGACACCGACCCCTGGGTACCGGACACGAGGAGGGACACACCGTGGCCAGCACGTGCTACGACGGCATCGGCGAACTGATCACGAACGTCCCGGAGCTGGGCGACGGCTCACCCCTCGGGGTCAGGCACGACGCGGCGGTGCTCGTCGCCGACGGCGAGGTGGTGTGGGTCGGTGACCGCGGCGGTGCCCCGGCAGCCGACGAACGCGTCGACGTCGAGGGGCGATGCGTGCTGCCCGGGTTCGTGGACAGCCACAGCCACCTCGTCTTCGGTGGGGACCGGGCGGCGGAGTTCGCCGCGCGCATGGCCGGTGAGGCCTACGCCGCCGGGGGCATCCGGACCACGGTCACCGCCACCCGCGAAGCCTCGGAGCTCGAGCTGCTCGGTCGCGCACGCCGGCTGGTCGCCGAGATGCAGCGGCAGGGCACCGCCACGATCGAGATCAAGTCGGGGTACGGCCTGGACGTGGCGACCGAGCGCCGCAGCCTCGAGGTCGCCGCCCAGCTCACCGACGAGGTCACCTACCTCGGTGCGCACGTCGTTGCTCCCGAGTACGTCGACGATCCGGACGGCTACGTCGAGCTGGTCACCGGCGAGATGCTGACCGCCTGCGCGCCGCTGGCCCGATGGATCGACGTGTTCGTCGAGGACGGGGCCTTCGACGCGGACCAAGCCCGCGCCATCCTCGGGGCAGGGGCTGCCCACGGACTCGGTGCCCGGGTGCACGCGAACCAGCTGCGACCCGGGCCAGGCGTGCAGCTCGCATGCGAGCTCGGCGCCGCGTCGGCGGACCATTGCACCCACCTCACGGACGACGACGTCACCGCCCTCGCCGACGCCGACACGGCCGCGACCCTGGTACCGGGCGCGGACTTCTGCACGCGGTCACCGGTCTACCCGGACGGACGTCGCCTGATCGACGCCGGTGCGACGGTCGCGCTCGCCAGCGACTGCAACCCGGGGACCTCCTTCACCTCGTCGCTGCCGTTCGTGATCGCGTTGGCCGTGCGCGAGTGCGGGTTGACGCCTTCGGAGGCGGTCTGGGCCGCCACCGCGGGCGGCGCCGCCGCCCTGCGTCGCCGCGACGTCGGCCACCTCGGCGTGGGGGCACGAGCCGCACTCACGGTGGTGGACGCTCCGAGTCACCTGCACCTCGCGTACCGCCCCGGGGTGCCGCTGACCCGTCCGCTGACCAAGCCACCCACACCCGCCAAGCGCCGTTGACCCGTCCGCCGGCCCGACACCCGTGGGGGTCTTCAGCCCCGGTCCCAACGCCCCACCCGGGCCCGCCGACGCCACCCGCAGTCGTGGCGGCTGCTGGCGACGTCCCACCTGAGCAGCGGTCGCCCAGGGGCATCGTCAGGTCGCGCGGCACGGTGTCTCGGCGATGCCGGCGGCACGCAGGGTCAGCGCCGCCCGTTCGGGGCCGACCCCGTCCGCGGTCGGCGGGAGATCACACGCGGCGAGGCCTTCGGCGAGTGCCGAGCCGACCTCGGCCGGGTCGCTGACCGGAGCGGCGAAGGCAGCCAGCCGGACACGCTGGGAGTCGTCCTCCGGATCCACCAGTTCGAACAGCTGACCGGCGTCGTCCCATACCACGACCGGGTCACGGTCGACGTCCCACCGGGTCTGGGCGATCTCGCGCAGGGCGGGGGCGACGATCACGGCTGCCTCCTGAGACGGTCACGGACACGGAGGGCCCGGGGGGTCCGGCCCGCGCCGAGGGTTCCCGACGGTGCGAGCGAACCTGCCCCGAGGACGGAGCGCCGGCGGCCACCTGGCGTCGAGCGCACCACGGGCGTCCGAGCGAACCTGGCCCGAGCACGGAGCGCCGGCGGCCACCTGGCGCCGAGCGCGCCACGGACGTCCGAGCGAACCTGCCCGAGCACGCAACGCCGGGCGTCCCGGCC
>SKTG01000214.1 GCA_007118045.1 Nitriliruptoraceae bacterium | reverse complement strand
CTGTGCGCGAGCACGCACGAGCGCCCGCCACCGACCGTGCCGCACACGCGGCGGCAACGCGGTGTCGGGTGTTCCGGCCCCAGGCCGCTCGGGGGCGGCCGGGCCTTCGATCGCGACTGCCATGCTCCGCCTAGTCTGAGGGTCCACACCTCGTAGCCAACTCCAGGATGGCACGGCTTCCCGAGCAGCCGTAGGGCCGTTGGTCAAGATGGTGCACCCATGCGGCCATGCGTATCCGTCGTGTTGGAGGATGCCAGGCAGCCGCTCCCTCGGTTCCACGCGCGACGCACCTACGCGCTGGGCACGAGTTCCTGGTGCGGCGTGCCGACCCTGCGCTGGTCAGAGCCCGCTGGACTCGCGGCGTGCCGCCATGACGAGCGGACCCCCAGCACCAGGTAGGCAGCGCACAGCAGCGCCATGATCGCGGACGAGATCACCTCGACGGGGCGCTCCGCCTCACCGCCCGTCGGCACGGCGGGTAGTTCCGCCAGCGGCTCTCACCGTAGGATGTACATCCCAACGACCGTGTCGTGTGACCGTCGACGGTCGGGTGCATCCCGGCCATACTTGGGGGAGCCGCGAGCAGTGCCGAGAGGGTGTGGGTCTGGGAGTGCTCCGGCTCGGTTGTGATCAGGGCACGCTTCGGGAGGTCGAGGAGATGGCGGACACCTACATGGTGGAACGCACGCAACGCGTCGACGCGCCGCCCGAGGTGGTGCGGGAACGTCTCGTGGACTTCCGCCGATGGCGGGCGTGGTCACCGTGGGAGGACCTCGATCCCGACATGCAGCGGACGTTCGGCGGGGAGAGGTCCGGCGTCGGCGCGTGGTACGTGTGGGAAGGCAACCGCAAGGCCGGCAAGGGCCGCATGGAGATCCTCGAAGCCGACGACTCGACGGTCCGGGTCGACCTCCAGTTCCTGAGACCGTTCAGGTCGCACAACAACACGGTGTTCGAGCTGCGGCCAGCGGGTGACGGGACGCTGGTGGTCTGGCGGGTGGTGGGCGTCAACACGCTGATGACGAAGCTGATGGGACCGTTCATGTCGATGGACAAGCTGTTGGGCCCCGATCTCGAGAAGGGGCTGTCGCGGCTCAAGGCCGACGTCGAAGCGGCAGCCGGTGGGTCGCCGTCGCGCGGCCAGGCTTCCGGTGACGGGACGGCCACGGGAGGCTGAGCCGCGCGCTCCCGCTCGCGGCACACGGCCTCGGCCGATCGCCGGAGAGCAGCCCCTCGCTCCCACTACCGCGCTGTCATCGCAGGCGTTGTTGGATCTCCTCCCACAGCGCTTCGTAGGCCGTGGCCGCGTGGTGGCGTGGCGAGGTGGCGAGGAGCGGTTCGCGGAGCAGCCCCATGCGCTCCACGGCGCTGGCGTTCGGGATCGGGGTCCTGAGCATGCGCCGCTCGGCCTCGAGCAGTTCCTGCTGGAGCTCGCGATGAAGCTTCTTGCGTCGGTCGACCATCGAGAGGAACGGCAGGATCTCGACATCGATGCCCGCCTCCTCCTCGAGGAAGGCCGTCAGCTGGTCGAGGGCTCGCGTCGACAGCGTCGTCGGAACGACGGGAACCAGCGCAGCATCGGCTGCGGTGAGGATGGCCTCGGAGGTGAGCGAGATGCCCGGGGGGCAGTCGAGGATGACCCACTCGTAGTCGCCCTCGAGCTGCTTGAGCAGTCGCGCCAGCCGCCGGGAGGACTTCTTGGCCTGGTCCAGCTGCAGATCGAGGTTGCGGTAGCGGAAGTCGGCCGGCAGCAGGTCCAGCCCCGGGTAGTCGGTGCCCCTGATCGCCTTCTCGAGCGGCCGTTCCTCGCGGACGAGGCCCTTGGCGCCACCCTTGACGCGAGGGCGCACGCGGTAGTTGAACGTCGCGGCGCCCTGCGGATCGAGATCCCAGATCAGTGTGGGCCCACCGTCGCGCGCTGCCAGCCAGGCGAGATTGGTGGCGGCGGCCGTCTTCCCGACGCCTCCCTTGATGGAATAGGTCGCCAGCACCTGCATGTCACGGCTCCTCAGCGCTCGGCCTTCTTCGACCCTCGCGAACGGCTCTCTTCGCGGCGGGGTCATCGGGACCACTCGAAGCAGATGAAGCGCTTCGCGAACGGGAGCTGCAGCTGTTCGAGGTGACGAGCGAGAACGCCGAACGTCAGGACCGTAGCGGGCATCGGTCGCTCGTCGTGCGATCCGCGTCGGACCCGCGCAGCCCCGGGGACTGCACCGCATCGTCTCGAGTCTGCAGCCACGCGCTCCAGCCGCAGGCCGGACCGTTCATGTCGATGGGCCAGCTGTCGGACCCCGATCTCGAGAAGGGGCTCTCGCGGCTCGAGGCCGACGCAGGAGCGGCAGCCGACCGCATGCCATCGGCTGGTTCGTGGTCGATGATGGTCCGGACACCGGAGTTTGACGACCGCTCGCGACCGGCGCAGAGTCGGAAGCAGACGGCGAGCAGGACGCGGACGTGTCGGAGGATGGACGCAGACGCCTCGGACGCTCGCCGAGCCCCCAGCCACGGGCTCGGCACGTCCGACGCGCCGTGACGCCGTCGCGCCACGGCACCTCGGTCGGTCAGGGCACCGACACGGGACCTCTGCCGCTCGCCGATCACCCCGTCGAGTCCGACGAGGGTGACCGGTTGGGCTTCGGGGTGTACGCCGACAGCCTGGCCAACCTCATCGACGATCCGGACACGCAGACGCCGATCACGCTCGGCATCAGCGGGCCGTGGGGCGCCGGCAAGACCTCCGTCGGCAAGCTGGTCGCTGAGCGGCTGCGTGCCTGGCCTCGGCAGCGGGGGGAACCGCCGCACATCGTGTGCTGGTTCGACGCGTGGCTCCACGACGACGCGCCACACCTCGGCGCGGCCCTGGCGGCGGAGGTCGCCCGGACGGCCAACCGGCACCGTCACCTCGTGGACCGTCTCCTGCACCCGCTCCCCACCGCGATGTTGACGCCCGGAGAACGTCAGCGACGTGTCGTCATCGTCGGGCTCCTCGGCCTGCTCCTCGGTGTCGGCAGCCTGCTGCTCGGCGATGACCTGGAGGGGACGCTGGTGCCGGACGCGGTGCCGGGGGAGGAGGGGCTCGCGCTCCCGTGGCTGTCCGCCGGGGCCGTTGCGGTGTTGTGGTCCCTCATGCGGGTGTGGACCCGCGTCTTCGGCACCGCCAAGAACGTGGCGGCCTTCGTGGACGACCCCCGCAGCGAGGCGGCCCGCGGCACGGTGCGCCAGGTACGCGATCAGTTGCACACCCTGATCCGGCAGGCGACGCGCGACGAGCGTCGGCTGGTCGTGTTCGTGGACGACCTCGAGCGGTGTGCGCCGGACCGTGCGCTCGAGGTCTGTGAGGTGGCCAACCAGCTGCTCGCCACGCCCGGCGCGGTCGGCGTGCTGGTGGCCGATCTCGACCTGGTCGGCGCGGCGGCACGGGAACGCCATGCGACGATCCGGCCCATGTCCGATCTCGGTAGCCAGTACCTGCACAAGATCGTCCAGGTCGAGTTCGACCTCCCGATCGCGGGACGCGAAGCGCTGGCCCGGATGCTGCGAGCACCCGCTGAGGACGGGGTCGCCACACCGACGTCCGCGCGGCAGGACCCATCACCGGCGAGCTCCGGAGTCGGCGCGGAGCCCTCGAGCGGCGGCGTGCTCCCG
>SKTG01000350.1 GCA_007118045.1 Nitriliruptoraceae bacterium | reverse complement strand
TAGTTGACTCCCGTTCTGACACCCTGTTAGAATCTGTGGGTGTGAAACGACGCCCGCCGGGTGCGGCGGGCGCGAACGCCCAGCCTACCGTTTCCGACCCGGATGGCCAGGAGCCTGCCCAGGGGTCCCGGCCCCGTGCTCGCCGCGCGCCCAGGCGGTCACGCGCGCCACCGCGTGCTCGTCCGACTCGGTGGTCAGCAGCAGGATGTCGCCGACCTCGACCTTGGTCTCCCCCGTCGGGATGAGCACCTGCTCGTCGCGGATCAGCACGGCCACGAGCGTGCGGTCGAGGTTGCCGATGTCGCGCAGCCGCCGGCCGGCCAGGGCGAGATCGTCGGAGACGTGCAGCTCGATCAGGTCGACGTCGACGCCGTCGAGCGGCAGCGCCTCCGCGACGGGCGCCCACGAGGCCCGGGGCGACTCCAGGCCGAGGGCGCGCACGATGGGGAGCAGCGTGGTGCCCTGCACCAGGACGGAGACGAGGACCACGAAGAACACCACGTCGAAGATGGCCTCGCCACCGGGCACACCGGCGGTGTAGGGGAAGGTGGCCAACACGATCGGGACGGCGCCGCGCAGTCCGGCCCAGCCGATGACCGTCTGCTCGCGCCAGCCGAGATGTGAGCCCAGCGTGCACAGCGCCACGGTCACGGGCCTGGCCACCAGGATCAGCACGGCGGAGACCGCCAGGCCAGCGAGGGCGATCTCCGGCAGCCGTGACGGGAAGACCAGCAGCCCGAGCAGGAGGAAGAGGCCCACCTCCGCCGCGTTGGCCATGGCCTCGTGGAAGCCCAGCACCGAGCGGCGCCGCCGCGGCACGAACGAGCCGATGGCGAGCCCCGCGATGTAGACGGCGACGAAGCCGGAGGCTCCGACCACGGCGGCGCTGCCGTAGGCGACCCCGCCGATGGCGGTGGCGAGCACCGGGTAGAGCCCCTCCACGCCGAGCTCGACGCGGCGCAGGACCCAGACCCCCGCGGCGCCGACCGCCGCCCCGACGAGCAGGCCACCCAGCAGCTGGACGGCGGCGAACCAGGCCCAGGCCGCGGGTCCGGGCGCGGCCCCGTCCGCGACCGCCAACAGCCCCACGGTCAACATCACCGCGATCGGGTCGTTGGCACCGGACTCGATCCGCAGCACGGCGGCGACCCGACGCGGCAACGGGGTCGTGCGCATCATGGAGAACACGGCGGCCGCGTCCGTCGAGGCGACGACCGCGCCGATCAGCCCCGCCGTGACGGGTTCGACGTCGAGCAGCAGCCACACGCCGGCCCCGGTGATCGCGGCGGTGAGCACGACCCCGAGCGTGGACAGCAGCAGGCCGGGGATCGCGGCCAGCCGCAGGTCGGTGGGCTTGGTGGTCAGCCCGCCCTCGAACAGGATCACCAACAGGGCGACGACGCCGATCTCGCGCACCAGGTCGGCGTCGTCGACGCTGACCCATCCCAGCCCGTCGTCGCCGACGAGCATGCCGATCCCGAGGAACAGCAGGGCACCCGGGATGCGGAACCGGCTCGCGGGGCGTGCGGCCAGGGCGGCGGTCAGGACCGCGCCGAGCAGGAGCACCGCGACGACGAGCACGAGGCCGTCGACCGCGAGCTCGAGCTGCACCCGACACCTCCTCCCGCACCGTGATCACGGCGCGGGGCGAACGCTACTGCCCACCGCCGCTCGACGGTTTCGGGGGCCGATCAAGCCTCGTCGGGGCCGTCCTCGAACAGGGGCACGGCCCCGGGGGTGCGTGGCGCCACGACGCTCCCGGCCGCCGGCACCGGTCGCCCGAGGTGGGCGTAGGCGCCGACCGTCGCGGTGCGCCCGCGCGGCGTCCGCTGGAGCAGGCCGCACCGCAGCAGGAACGGCTCGACGGCGTCCTCGATGGTCTCCGGCTCCTCCGCGACGGTGGTGGCCAGCGTCGTCAGCCCCACCGGCCCGCCACCGAAGCGATCGACCAGCGCCTCCAGCACGCGCCGGTCGAGCCGGTCGAGGCCGAGCTCATCGACGTCGAACACCTCCAGAGCGGCGCGCGCGACGGCCGGATCGATCGTGCCGTCCCCCTCGACGTCGGCGAAGTCACGGACCCGTCGCAACAGCCGGTTCGCGATCCGGGGCGTCCCGCGGGAGCGGCCGGCGATCTCCGTGGCGCCGGCGCGGTCGATGGTCACGTCCAGCAGGCGTGCGGAACGGAGCAGGATGGCCAGCAGCTCGTCCGGTGCGTAGTGCTCGAGCTGCGCGGAGAAGCCGAACCGGTCGCGCAACGGCGAGGAGATCAAGCCCGTCCGCGTGGTCGCGCCCACGAGGGTGAACCGGGGCAGGTCCAGACGGATGGAACGGGCGCCCGGTCCCTTGCCGACCACGATGTCGAGCTGGAAGTCCTCCATCGCCGGGTACAGGACCTCCTCGACGGTGCGGGCGAGCCGGTGGACCTCGTCGACGAACAGCACGTCACCCGGCTCCAGACCGGTCAGGATGGCCGCCAGGTCCCCGGGTCGTTCGATGGCGGGGCCGGAGGTCGCTCGGAAGCTCGCCCCCACCTCGGCGGCGACGATGGCCGCCAGCGTGGTCTTGCCGAGGCCGGGCGCGCCGGAGAGCAGGACGTGGTCCGCAGCCTGGCCACGCCGGCGGGCGCCGGCCAGCACCAGCTCCAGCTGGCGGCGCACCCGGTCCTGCCCGACGAACTCGGCCAGCCGGGCGGGTCGCAGGCTCGCCTCGACCTGGTCCTCCCCCGGCAGCGCGGCGACCTCCAGCACCTCGTCGGCGGGCTGCTCGTCCGGCGCACTCACGACGCGGCCTCCGTGGCTCCAGCGGGTCGACTCATCGCGCGGCCCCGTCCAACGCTCCGGACCCGATCGTCCGCAGGGCCTCTCGCAGCAGCTGCTGGGTGGTCGCTCCCGGCTCGACGGACAGCCCCGCCACGGCGTCGCGGACCTCCCCGGCCGAGTAGCCGAGCCCCAGCAGGGCATCGCGCACCTCCGCGAGCGTGTCCGGTTCCGCGTCGGGCCCGGGCGAGGGCGACGTCGTGGCCGACATCGGTCGGACCTCGATCGTGCCGACCTTGTCCTTGAGCTCCAGCACCAGCCGCTCCGCGACCTTCTTGCCGACACCCGGCACCTCCGCGAGCGTGGCGAGGTCACCGCCCGCGATCGCGGTGCGCAGCACGTCGGGACGGTGGGTCCCGAGCGCCGCCAGCGCGAGCTTCGGTCCCACGCCCGACGAGGTCAGCAGCAGCTCGAAGAGCACCAGGGACGAGCGCTCCCGGAAGCCGTACAGGGTCATCGACTCCTCGCGCACCTGCAACGAGGTGTGCAGTTCGACGGGTTCGCCACGGGCGGGCATCTGCTCCCCGGGGACCACGTGCGCGAGGTAGCCGACCCCCCGGACGTCCACCACGACGGTGCTGGCGTCACGAGCGGCCACGGTGCCGTGCAGGTGGGCGATCATCTGGACCTCCACTCGACGAGGCGGGTGGTCGTGTCGGCGAGCCGGGCGATCCGGGCGCTCACGTTCGGTGCCTCGGGTGCAGACCCCTGGCCGCGAGGTGGGCCTCCCAGCCGCCTCGCCGGCCGGTCGTCGCGGCCTTCTCGGCCTCCGCCAGCGCGCTCGCAGCGGGGGTGCCTTCCGCGGCGAGCGCGACCCGGCTCCGGGCCAGGTG
>SKTG01000310.1 GCA_007118045.1 Nitriliruptoraceae bacterium | reverse complement strand
GCCAGCTCGCCCTCACCCTGCTGATCCACGGCCCCGGCGACCTGTTCACGGAGCAGCTCGTCGTACACGGGGCGGTCCACGTCCCGGAAGACGCCGATCGGCGTGGGGCCCGTCGGGTTCAGCGACAACCGTGACAACGCGAACGCGGTGGTCGGCTCCTCCCGGGACGGATCGTGGACCACCGCCCGGTCGCCGGCCTCGGCCGTCGGAACGATCGACATCGAACCGTCGCGCTCGGCGACCACCGTGCGCTCGTCGTCGGGCCCGAAGGTGATCGGCTCGCCGTCCACCAGGCGGATCTGGTTGTGGTCCTTCAGATCCGGCGCCTTCAGCGCCGCGAAGGCGCCGTCGTTGAAGATGTTGCAGTTCTGGTAGATCTCCACGAAGGCGGCGCCGCGGTGCTCGTACGCGCCGCGCAGCACCTCGCTGAGGTGGGGACGGTCGGTGTCGATCGAGCGGGCGACGTAGGTGGCCTCGACGCCCAACGCCAGGCTGACCGGGTTGATCGGCCGGTCCAACGAGCCCAGAGGGGTCGACTTGTGCACGGAGCCCAGCGGCGAGGTCGGCGAGTACTGGCCCTTGGTCAACCCGTAGATCTCGTTGTTGAACAGCAGGATGTTCAGGTTCACGTTGCGGCGCAGCGCGTGCATCAGGTGGTTGCCACCGATCGACAACCCGTCCCCGTCGCCGGTGATGACCCAGATGTCGAGGTCCGGCCGGGCGATCGCCAGACCGGTCGCGACCGCCGGGGCGCGGCCGTGGATCGAGTGGATCCCGTAGGTGTCCATGTAGTACGGGAACCGCGACGAGCACCCGATCCCGGAGACGAACACGGTGGACTCGGGCCGGGCACCGACCTCGGCCAGCAGGGTCTGCACCGTCGCAAGGATCGCGTAGTCCCCGCAGCCGGGGCACCAGCGGACCTCGCGGTCCGAGGTGAAGTCCTTCTTGGTGAGCTTGCCTTCGTTGGTCGTCACGCTCGTTCTCCCCAGCCGTGCTCTTCGATGGCCGCGGCCAGCTCGTCGGAGGCGAGCGGCTGACCGGTGACGCGCGTGTAGCTCTTGACGTCCACCAGGGTTCGCGCACGCAACAGCAGAGCGAGCTGACCCATGTTGTTCTCAGGGCACACCACGGTCGGGTAGGACCGCAGCAGCTCGGTCAGGTCGTTCGGCAGCGGCGACAGGTGGCGCAGGTGCACCCTGGCCACGTCGCGGCCCCGCGAGCGCAGGTCGTGGCAGGCGGCGCGGACGGGGCCCTCGGTCGAGCCCCACCCGACGACCAGCACGTCGGCCTGGCCCGACGGATCCTCGATCTCCAGCGGCGGCAACGCGTCGGCGATGCGCTGCAGGCGCTCGTGGCGCATCTCGGTCATCGCCTGGTGGTTCTCGGGCTCGTAGTTGATGTGGCCGGAGCCGTCCTCCTTCTCCAGCCCGCCGATGCGGTGCTCCAGGCCCGGGGTCCCCGGCAGCGCCCAGGGACGGGCGAGCGTCTGCGGGTCGCGCTGGTACGGCCGGAACTGCCCGTCCTCAGCGTTCGGCTCGGTGGTGAAGGCGAACGTGCGGGACAGGTCCGGGAGGTCGTCGACGTCCGGCAGGTTCCACGGTTCCGCCGAGTTGGCGAGGTAGCCGTCGGAGAGCAGCACGACCGGGGTGCGGTGGGTCAGCGCGATCCGCGCGGCCTCCAGCGCCGTGTCGAAGCAGTCGGCGGGCGACGACGCGGCGACCACGGGGATGGGTGCCTCGCCGTTGCGTCCGTGCAGCACCTGCAGCAGGTCCGACTGCTCGGTCTTGGTGGGCAGCCCCGTCGACGGTCCACCGCGCTGGACGTTGACGACGAGCAACGGCAGCTCCATGACCAGCGCGAGCCCCATCGCCTCCGTCTTGAGCGCGATGCCCGGGCCAGAGGATGCCGTGACGGCCAACGAGCCACCGAAGGCCGCTCCGATCACCGAACCGATCGCCGCGATCTCGTCCTCGGCCTGGAAGGTCGACACGTTGAAGCGCTTCAGCTGCGCCAGCTCGTGGAGGATGTCGGAGGCCGGCGTGATCGGGTACGAGCCGTAGAACAGCGGCAGGCCGGACCGCACGCTGGCGGCGACGAGCCCGTAGGACACGGCCTGGTTGCCGGTGATGTTGCGGTAGCGGCCGGGCGGCAGCTTGGCGGGCTTCACCTCGTAGTGGAAGACGAACGCCTCGGTGGTCTCGCCGTAGTTCCACCCCGCCCGCAGCGCCGTGACGTTGGCGCTGGCGATGTCGGGCCGCTTGGCGAACTTGGACTCGAGCCACTGCTCGGTCTCGTGGATCGGACGAGAGAACATCCAGGACACGAGCCCGAGCGCGAGCATGTTCTTGGAGCGCTCGGCCTCCTTCTTGTTGAGCTCGCCGCGTTCGATGTGGCCCTCCAGGGCACCGAGGGTGAGCTCGGTGATGGGGACCTCGTGGAGCTGGTAGTCGGTCAGCGAGTCGTCCTCGCGTGGATCCTGGTCGTAGCCCGCCTTCTGCAGGTTGCGCTTCGTGAAGGCGTCGGTGTTGAGGATGAGGGTCCCGCCCCCCTTCAACGCGCCGAGGTGCTTCTTGAGGGCGGCGGGGTTCATCGCCACCAGCACGTCGGGGGCATCGCCGGGGGTGTGCACGTCCTCGTCGGAGAAGTGCAGCTGGAACGAGCTGACGCCGGCGAGGGTGCCAGCAGGTGCCCGGATCTCCGCGGGGAAGTCCGGCAGCGTGGCCAGGTCGTTGCCGGCCAGCGCGCTCTGGGTCGTGAACCGGTCCCCCGTGAGCTGCATGCCGTCGCCGGAGTCGCCGGCGAAGCGCACGACGGCGCTCGAGAGCTGCACCCGCTCGCGCTGCTGCGGAGGATCGTCGGTGGCGGTGTCGGTCATCGAGTCGCTCGATCCGTCGGCATGGTCTCCACTTCCTCGGTCACGACGCGGTCCCGGTCACCGGTCGGCCGCCGCCAGCGTGCCCGGTCCACGGCCCGGTCCCGTGGGTGTCGCAGCCTGCCAGGCCACGTGCGCGCCCGATGGAGGCGAACGTCCCACGTCGCGGGCCGTCGACCACCGACGGTAGCGCTCGACGGGGGGCTTGCTCCACCCCCGTTCGCCCGGCGGCGTGACCGCGCGGGCCCGGCCAGCGCGCGAGCCGCACGTTCGGTCGGTTCAACGGTCCGGCCCCCTTCCCCTCCACGGCGGACGAGCGTATGGTTCTGAACGTGCCCGCACCACGCGAGCACGACCGAGGTCCCAGCAGGACGACACCCCAGCAGGACCACACCCGGGGAGGAGGCGCACCGATGACGAGCCACATCGTCCGGATCCACCGCGCCGCCGCCCCGACGGGGCTCGTCGGCGCCGTCGCCGGCCCCCGGGACCCCAGGACGGGCTGACCCGTCCCCCATCACCCACCCGGAGCCGGCGGACCCCCGCCGGCTCTCGTCGTGTCGGGACCCGTCCGTCGGCTCCGCCGATCAGCACCGCACGGACCGTGCGGCCGCAACGGAGCGACGAGCCATGCAGCCCGAGTTGTTCGACCCCTACCGCCTCAACGCCACCACCCGCCTGGCCGAGGACCAGGCCGCTGCACGGCAGCGGCGCCTGGCCCGACGCCCGCGGCCACCCGGTCGCTGGCGCGAACCGACCGCCCGCCTCCTGCACCGCGCG
>SKTG01000295.1 GCA_007118045.1 Nitriliruptoraceae bacterium | reverse complement strand
CGAGGGCATACGACGGGTGGTCGTTCAGGCTTCCCGCCGCAGCCGGCGGCTCGCCGAGCGGCATCAGCGAGCCCAGGCCGCCGCGAGCTTCTTCGCGGCCACGGTCACGTCGGACACATCGACACGGCGAAGTCTCTCGAGTGGTGTCTCGTCACCAAGGTCGGCCGAGGGGCTGGTCAGCCACGAGGCGACCGTCCAGGTCGTCGCAGCGACAGGGGACAAAGCCCGCACGACGTTCTGCATCCCCGGCAGGATCTGGTCACCCTTGAACTGGAGGATCGGGTAGCCGACGCTGCCGTTGCGCATGTCCAGGCGCAACAAGCCCTTGTCGGTCGAGACCGCCTGCTTGGACTTGCCCAGTAACTCAGCAACCTGCCCCTGGGTGTATACCGGACCGAGCTGCTGGCTCCAGACCCGATCGTCCTCGGCTTGGCTCAACAGCAGGTCGATCTGTCGCTGCACATCCGACGGGGCCCGCTGGTAACGCTCGAGCCAACGTCGCCACGATCGTCCCATTCGTCAATGTTCCGTGATCTCCTCGGGTGACGCGCCCTGGCCGATGACCTCGCCGTCGACGAGGTCGCACTCGCCGCAGTGCAGACCTGCCCGCAGTTGCAAACCGCGACGGCCGGCGGCGCCGACCAGCCTTGGGTGCAGCGGATGGCCCGTGCCGGACCGTCGAACACCGCCGTCACCCGATCGTCGAGCCGTTCGGCCTGGTGGCCACCCAAGCGGTCGAGGTGGGCGCTGACGTCATGCTGGTGGACTGCGAGCAACTCCCGCCAGGCCGTGTCCCCGAGCACGGTGAGCTGCTTGGCCGGGTCCACGATGACGGCAACCAGCACGGTCACCAGGCGCCGTTGCCGCTGCCGATCGCCACGGCTGCCGACGAGGAAGTGCTCCATCTCGGTGATGATCGCGTCGGTGTCACCGGCGAAGGTCAGGTGGTCGACACCGGGTAGCTCGACGAGCTTGGCGTCGGGCACCTGCCGGGCGATGCGGCGGCTGTGATCGACCCCGACGAGGGCGTCATCGACGCGGTGAAGCACGAGAGTCGGCACCCGCACGACAGGGAATACCTCGACCAGGTCGTAAGACGACAAGGTCCACAACAGCGACCAGATCGCGCTGCGGCTGACCGACTGCCGTGTCCACCGTGCGAACCAGTCGAGGGAGCGCTCGTCGCCGACCAGGCTGGCCGCCCACAACCCCACAGCCGGCTCAACCCCGTCACGCAGCCCCCACGCGTCACGCATCCACTCGAACAGCTCCCGCTGTTCCTCGGCGTTCTTCCACCCCCACGGATGGTCGTCGTCCCGGCGCCACCGGGCCACGGTGGCGTACAGGATCAGGCCCGAGGTGCGTTCGGGGTAGGTCGCAGCGAACAGCGCCGCCAGGTTCCCGCCTTCGGAGACAGCCAGCAGCACCGCCTGCGACGACCCCACCGCGTCAAGGACAGCGACGATGTCGTCCATGCGCTCCTCGAGCGTCGGGGTGATGGTCTCACCTTCCCGGTCCGAGACCCCGCACCCGCGCCGGTCGAAGACGATCAGCCGGGTGAACTCCGCAAGCCGCCGCAAGAAGGCCGCGCCCTGCTCACCACGATCGCCGTACCCGTCCTACTGCTGCAAGGCACACGGACCAAGCCCTGGTTCAACCAGAGCAACCACCACGTCGCGGAACACGTGCCCGACGCCGAGATCCGGCTCATCCCCGGCGCCGGCCACGGGGGCCCCTGCTAAAACCCGAACCGATCGCGAGACAGCTCGCTCGCTTCCTACACCACCGGCCGTGCGTGCGGCGACGTGGAGGAGGCCATGGAACATCGCCCTCGGCTGGTCCACGAGGTCGAGATGCGGCATCAGGTTGGCCAGGCAGGTGAGGATGCTCAGCCCGCTACTCCGACCACGGGAGCGGTTGCGGACACCGAACCGGGCCGCCCGCTCCAGCGCCTGCACGCGGCTGCCGTGCGCTTCCCGGCTGATCGCGGTCTTGGCCAGCACCAGCGGGAGCTGGTGCTCGAGCCCTTGGTCGAGCTTGGCCAACGCGTGGGCCTGCTCGTCCCGCGGCCGAGGTGCCGTGGCCACGTACACGGTCCCCTCACTCCCAGACCTCCGGCACGGGCTCGTGGGTGCTCGGCCATGTGCGTACGCGTGACCGGTTCTTCGCCGTTTCAGCGGCCGCTGGAGCCGCTCCATCGGAGGGCGGGAGCTTCGACGCCCACCACGTCGACGCCTGCGCTTGCCGGATCCGGTTCGGGGGGCGACATCTGGACCCTCGACGAGCAGGAGGTCCGTTCGTCTCTCGAGGAGAGCTGGCGGTAGCGATCACCCCGCCAGGTGCCCACCGGGTCTGGTTCGCGATCTCGCCTGGTAGGGGGAGACATGGCGGTGTCGGGCGTGGATGATGGACGCACGGTACGGGAGGGGGCGAGCATCGCTCGAGCACAGCGAGAGGTCGGGAGACGGTGACCGTGGGCGTTGTCAGCCGACGAGACCGAGCTCCATCGCGAAGCCGGTCGCGTCGAAGTAGGCGCGTTCCTCGACGATCAGGCCGTCGTCGATGGTGCTGATCACAGCTTGCTCCAGGGAGATCCTCTCACCGTTGGGTTCGACCATCGTGCCATCGGGCATCGGCATCGGGCCATCGAACGTCGCCGATGTGACGATCTGCCAGACAGCCTGGTTGCCCGACACGATGACCGGCGCGAGCGGCTCCCACCGGACGTCGGGGAAGGCACCGAAGATCACGTGGTCGAACGCGATGATCGCGTCTCGGCCCCTGAGGGGTTCAGGAGATGCCGGGTCGTGCACGACCGCATCCTCGGCGTAGCAGGCGCCGACGGCTTCGGCGTCGTGGCGGTTGAAGGCCTC
This sequence comes from Nitriliruptoraceae bacterium, assembly GCA_007118045.1. Lineage (GTDB taxonomy): Bacteria > Actinomycetota > Nitriliruptoria > Nitriliruptorales > Nitriliruptoraceae > SKTG01. The sequence goes on along the minus strand of SKTG01000295.1, from coordinate 10,203 downwards.
GATCACCTGGTTCACGACGGCCTCGGGGGACATGTGGCCTCCTTCCTCGTCTTCGTCCACGGGCTCCGACTCGAGGGAGCCTGCAGCAAGCATCTCGCTAGCGGCGGGCCGCGCCCATACCAGAAAGGTGGTAGACCTGCGGTGGGAGACACGAAGGACGTGGGCGCCATGCCGGGCTCCAGAGCGAGCGGGTACACCGGGAGGCGGGTGCTGGAGCGGATCGAGCGGCTCGCCCGGGAGGGGCTGGACGTTGCCACCTTCCTGTCGGAAGCTGGCGCAGCGCTCGAGCGGGCCGTCCCGTCTGGCACCGAGAACGCTCCGAGCCCCTCGTGGGTGACGCTGGACCCGGCCTCGCTGCTGGTCACGAGCCTCGTCTACGAGGGGTGCGAGATCTCCCTGTCGGAGTGGGCAAGGTTCGAGTACTCCTCCGGGATGGTCGGCAACCGGATCGGCGACGTGGTGCGACATCCCCGAGGGGTCCAGACCGCTCGTGAGCTGGTCGAGGCAGATCCCGACGGCGGCCGCGAGTACCTCGACCTGATGACATCCATCGGGGTGGAGCACGAGGTGCTGGTGGACCTGAGGACTCGCCGGGGGGGAGCACTGGGGTGCCTTCTACCTCGTCCGAGAGCCCGGCAGGCCAGACTTCTCCGCAGAGGAACTCGACTTCCTTCGGCTGGTTGCTCCCCATCTCGCCGAGGGGGTACGCACTGGCCTGCTGTCGGGTGAGGCGTCCGAACCGGAGGGGCCGGATGCGCCTGCGATCGTGGTGCTCGGGGCGGACCTCACCCCGGAGTCGTTGACACCAGGTGCCCAGCAGTGGCTGACGGATCTGTCCACCCCGGAGCAAGGGGAGCTGCCCCCTGCCGTGCTCTCCGTGACTCAGGCGGCCCTCCACCAGCATGCTGGGTGCGTGGAGCCCGCCAGTGTGCGGGTGCTCTCGGAGCGGCGAGGATGGGTGATGCTGCACGGCCAGGCGTTGGCGGGCAGCGGCGACCGGCGTGTGGCGGTGACGATGCAGTCGGCTGGTCCGGACCGGATCACCCCGTTGCTGATCGCCGCCTACGGGTTGACCGAGCGGGAGGAGCAGGTCACCCGGCACGTGCTGCAAGGGGCTTCAACCGCCCAGATCGCCGAGATGCTGTGCATCTCCCCGCACACGGTGCAGCAGCACCTCAAGAACATCTTCGAGAAGACCTCGGTCCGTAGTCGCCGCGAGCTCGTGAGGCGGGTGTTCACCCGCCACTACCAGCTGCGCGTCGAAGACAACGACGAACGGGTCAGGATCGACGAGGCCATCCGCGGCGGACCCTTCCCCGACCGGCCAGCAGTGCAGGCCACCTCCACAGCCCGTTCGGAGACGCCTTGATGAGTCGGAGGATCCCCGCCACCCCAGGTGCGGCTCTCCAGGACCCGGGCAGCGAGCAGGTAACCCGGTCGGCTGACTGCAGCACCAGATCGCCGCCCCCTTGGGCCGCCCCGTCCGCGAGAGCACCCGTGGACGAGCACCAGCGGCAGCCTGGCCGTGCACGCGCCCCGGCGATCTCAGTGCCGTCGCGCGAGGTCGTCCGCGTGACGGCCCGTCGTCGAGAGTGCTCGGCGGGATGCCGCCTTCCGAGGTCGAGTCGGCACCGGACGCGGCCAGGCGGTGCGGTTGGTCAGCTGGGTGGCCGCGTGTCAACGGTCACGGCCACAGCGGCGGGGAGTCACCCGCCTTGAGCCTGGCGAGTGTCTGGCACGCGCATCGGTGCGCGTGCCAGACAGGTTGCTTGCGGTCAGGTGCTTGCGGCTGCCGCATGGGATGCGTGAGTTGGCGGAGTCCTCCCCGTGGGCTCCAACCCACGACCTCAGATAGAACGGTTGTGCGCCCTCGAACGTGGCGCAGGTGTGCCATCTTGTAGACGGTGCGTTACTGGGAGTGCGACACGGCGCGATGGACGAGCGGCGTCGTCCGACGGTGAGCAGACCCATGCGGCCATCCTCGAAGCCGCCATGCGGCTGACCTCGATCGGAGGGCTGCCGAGCCCGACCATCGGTCCACTGGCGCGAGGTCGGGTTGAGCCGCAGTTCGGAACATCTGCGGACACGTCCCCTACCCCACAGGCTCCATCAGAGGACTTTCGCGACCGCTCGGCGGGCTTCCCCACTCGATCGCTCGTCGAGTGGAGCATCCGGGACGCTCCCTACGCGGGAGTCGTGAATGCGCAACGGGTGCCCGGAGCCGTGACCAGACGGTGGTCGAGGGTTGCCAGGGGCGCATCGAGCTCCTCTGCCAGCACGACGTAGGCGGCGTCGTAGATGGTGAGGTTCTCCCGAAGCCGCCAACAGCGGTCCGCCAGCGACACGTACGGGAACAGCTCGACGCGAAGCGCGAGCAGATCGGCGTGCGCGAGCGAAGCCGTGTCCGCGGACAGCTCGCCCGCCAACGAGGCTCGGCGTAGGACGTTGGCCGACTCGAGCGGCATGTGGTGAGGTGCAGCGAGAGCCTCGCCCGCGACCACCTCCGCCGCCCAGTGACCGTCAGGTCCGCTGTCCACGAGAGCGGCCACGACCACCGAGGCATCGACGACGAGGGTCACCGGCGGTCACTGTCTCGGTGGGAGAGGATCTGGGAGGTGGAGAGCTTGCTACCCGTGCGTCGGGTGCGCTCACGAACCCGAGCCATGAGGTCGTCAGGGTCCGGCTGGCTGGCGAGCCGGACCAGTTCCGCCCGCAGGTACTCCTGGAGCGACCGACCCGACAGGCGTGCACGAGCGGCGAGCTCGTCGCGTACGTCGTCGGGTACGTCTCTGATCGTGATGGATGGCATGCAAGCATATTGCATGCATCGCCACCGCTGTGCAAGTACCGTCGGCGACGACCCGCTGCTGGTCCTCGTCGCGGTGGTCGAGCCACGAGAACGTCGACACCGCCGTCACGCTGCACACCCCGCCGTCATCACCCGGGCACTGTAGGAGGGCGAGGTGACATCGCGGCCAACGTCGCGGCGGCACTCACGCGGTCCGCTCCGATGCGCTCGCTCGACCGCGCTCACGTCCACGTGTCGGACCGTCGCGCGGCGCGGACGACGATCTCCACCCGCTGTTGGCTCAGCCGCTGCGGCAACCGCCCCAACCAGGCGGCGACCTCCTTCCGCGCCACCACGTGCACGTCCTCGGGTCGGGCTTTCACCGTGAAGCCCTTGTGCGCTCCCACGACGGCGATCACTCCGGACACCTCGACGTCGCTGCCGACCGACGCCGAGAGCAGGCGTGACGCGCGCTGTGCCTCGTGGCGGGCGTTGCGGACGTAGGGCTGCCGCTGTCCGTTGACCATGAAGGTGTTGCCGCCGACCCAGATCCGAGCGTCGGGATGGTGCTTGGCGTTGACGGTGAAGACTCCACCGGGTCCGACCACGACGTGGTCGATGTCCGCGCCGCGGTCGCCGACGGGCACCCCGTGCAGGACGTGCCAGCCCTCCCCCAGGCGTTCGAGCCGCGCGGCGACCTTGCGCTCCCCCGCCGCGCCGACCCGCCACGCTCGCTCGTCGGTGTGCACCCCGAGCAACCGGGCGGCCATGGTGCGGACCGGTGCAGCCTTGCGTTCCGCTGCGGCCTGCTCCGCGACTGCCTCGCCGGCGCGACGGGCCCCGACGTCGCGCCAGTCGATGCGGATGGCCAAGGGCTCCTGGTCGGCGGACGTGGCGGTCTCGCGGGTTGGGGAGGCAGGCTCGTACGTCTCCTCTCCCTCGACGGCGAGCATCCCCCCGTCATGGGTCGTCGGAGGCTCGGCCACACCGGAGCGCTCGTCGGTGTCCTGATGACGCGAGAGGGCCCGCTCGAACTCGGCGCGGAGATCGGGACGCTCCAGCGTGCGCTGCCCGGTCTGCAGGTCGAGCCACCCGACCCGTGACCCGTCTGGCAGGTTCACGTAGAGCCGCTCCTTGCCGTAGCGCTTCCACCGGTTGACCGCGAGCTCGTCCATGGCTACCCCCGCTCGATGGGGCCCGCGGCCCCGATGGCGAGCGGCCACCCTGACGCTGGCCGGCCGTCCTCCAGGTTCTCGCCCCGACCCGGCCTGACCTTGAGCCCGACGACCGCGTCCAGCGCTGACGGGGTCGGCCCCGCGCAACGCCGCACCCGCGGGCCCGACCGCCCCTTGTTCGGAGCAGTCACAGGCATCGGGCATCATGGGCGGCTCCGGCGGACCCGACCGTTCGGGCCCGCAGCCGACCCCGGGGGAAGCGTGACCCTGCACGTCTGGCGCTCCGAGCGCGCCGACGGCCTGCTCCGACCGCTGGCCGATCTGCTCGCCGACGTCCCCGCCGACCCGTTCGCGCAAGAGGTCGTGGCCGTGCCCACCGCCGGCATCGAGCGCTGGGTCACCCAGGAGCTCTCGCTGCTCCTCGGCACCGCCGGCGGCGACGCGACCGACGGCGTGTGCGCCAACGTCGACTTTCCCTTCCCGGGTTCGCTGGTGGAGCGTGCGCTGGAGGCCGCCGCCGGCCTGCCGGAGGACCACGACCCGTGGCGGCCCGACCACCTGGTCTGGACGCTGCTCGGCCTGCACGATCACCGGCCCGACCCGGCGCTGTGGGGTCCCGCCGCGGCCCACCTCGCATCGGACGACGACGGCCGACGCTACGTCGCCGCCCGCCACCTCGCCGACCTGTTCGACCGCTACGCCGTGCACCGTCCCGAGATGGTGCGGGCCTGGGCCGCCGGCGAGGACCGTGGCCCGGAGCCGGGCCCGATCGCGCGCGGCCACGCCTGGCAGGCCCGCCTGTGGCGCGAGGCCCGTGCGCAGCTCGACCTGCCGAGCACCGCGGAACGGCTCCCCGACGCCACCCGGCACCTGTCCACCGGCGACGTCGAGTTGCAGCTGCCCGAGCGGATGTCGATGTTCGGGCTCTCCGCCCTACCCAGCAGCTACCTCGAGGTGCTGCTGGCGATGGGCGGCCCCCGCGACGTCCACCTGTTCCTGCGCCACCCCTCCCCCGCCCTGTGGCAGCGGCTCGAGGAGCAGGCGACCGAGCAGCCGCTGCGGCGCACCACCCGCGCCGACGACCCGACGGCGGAGACCGCCGCACACCCGTTGCTTCGTTCCTGGGGGCGTGACGCCCGCGAGATGCAGCTCGTGTTCGCCGATCTGAGCGCCCCGAACGCGGAGCACGTGCCCGTCCCGACCGCACCCGCGACCACGCTGCTCGCCCGCATCCAGAGCGACGTGCGCGACGACCGGCGGCCGCCCGGGCGGCCCGTCGATGGCACCGAGGACGGCCGCGCGCTGCTCGACCCCGCCGACCGGTCCGTGCAGGTGCACGCCTCCCACGGCCGGCTGCGCCAGGTCCAGGTGCTGCGCGACGCGATCCTGCAGCTGCTGGCCGCGGACGACCAGCTCGAGCCGCGGGACATCATCGTGATGTGCCCCGACGTGGAGGCGTTCGCACCCTACGTGGACGCGGTGTTCGGCGCGCACGTTGCCCCCGGCGACGACCCGGGTGGCGGCGACGAGGCCACCCACCGTGACACCCCGCCGCTGCGCGTGCGGATCGCCGACCGGTCGCTGCGCCAGACCAACCCGGTGCTAAAGGTCGTGGCGGAGCTGCTCGAGCTCGCCGACGACCGGCTGACCGGCCCCCAGGTCCTCGACCTGCTCAGCCGCACCCCGGTGCGGCGCCGGTTCGGCTTCAGCGACGACGACCTGGAGCGGCTCGAGTCCTGGATCCCCGAGCTCGGCATCCGCTGGGGTCTCGACGGCGCCGACCGGGCCCGCTACGACCTCCACGGGCTCCACGCCAACACCTGGCGGTTCGGGATGCAGCGGCTGCTCGCCGGGGTCGCGGTGGCCGACGAGGACCAGCGCGTGGTCGCCGAGGTGGTGCCCTACGACGACGTCGAGGGCAGCGACGTCGAGCTCGCCGGCCGCTTCGCGGAGTGCATCGCGCGCCTGAGCGCGGCCCTGACCGAGCTGCGGACCGCCCGGCCCCTGCGCGACTGGAGCCGGGTGCTGCGGGAGGCCGCCGCGGCCATGACCGCCAGCGACGGCCGCGACGCCTGGCAGCGGGTGCAGCTCGACCGCCTCCTCGAGGGGCTCGTGGAGCAGGCCGGCGCGACCGCGGACGAGTCGTCGCTGTCGTTGGCCGACGCGCGTGCGCTGCTCGGCGACCGGCTGCGGGGACGCCCGTCCCGCGCCAGCCACCGCACCGGTGACCTGACCGTGAGCACCCTCGTGCCGATGCGGGCGGTGCCGCACAAGGTGGTGTGCCTGCTCGGCATGGACGACGGCAGCTTCCCCCGGCGGACCGTGCCCGACGGCGACGACCTGGTCGACCTCGTGCCCTTCGTCGGTGACCGGGACGCCCGCACGGAGGACCGCCAGCTGCTGCTCGACGCGCTGCTGTCGGCCACCGACCACCTCGTGGTCACCTACTCCGGCCGTGACGAGCGCACCAACGAGCCCCTGCCGCCCGCGGTTCCCGTCGGCGAGCTCCTCGACGTCGTGGACGCGACGGTGCGGACCGACCGGGTCGACGAGCGCGGCCGCGGGATACCCGCCCGCGAACGCATCGTGACCGAACACCCGCTGCAACCCTTCGACGCGCGCAACTACCTCGACGGCGAGCTCGGACTGGACGGTCCCTGGAGCTTCGACCGTGTCGGGCTCGCCGCCGCCCGCGCCCACGGCGAGGACCCGCAGCCCGTTCCGCCCTTCCTCCCCGGACCGTTGCCGCCACGCGACGACGACCGCCACGTCGTCGACCTCGGCCAGCTGATCCGCTTCCTCGAGCAGCCGGTGCGCTTCTTCCTCGGCGAGCGGCTCGGGGTCTGGCTCCGCGAGGACCGCGAAGCGCCACCCGAGGGCATCCCGCTCGACCTCACCGGCCTGCCCAAGTGGAGCATCGGCGACCGGCTACTAACCGCGCTGCGCTCCGGCGCGACCCGCGAAGCGTGGGAGCGGGTCGAGCGGGCGCGAGGGACCCTGCCGCCGGAGCCGCTCGCCACCGCCGTGCTCGACGAGGTGTGCCCGCTCGTGGAACAGCTGCTGGCGGTCGCCACGCACGAGCTCGGCGCCCAGGCGGCACGCAGCGAGGAGATCGACCTCGAGCTGTCCGACGGGCGACGCCTGCTCGGCTCCGTCGGTGAGGTGTACGGCGACGCGCTCGGGCTGGTGACCTACTCGTCGCTGAAGGCCAAGCAGCGCATCGCCGCCTACACCCGGCTCGTCGCGCTCACCGCCGGCCGACCCGACGTCGCCTGGCGGGCCGTGCTCATCGCCCGCGTCAGCGGCAGCGGGAACAACAAGCCCGTCGAGGTGTGCCAGCTCGCACCGCTCGCCGAGGACACCGAGGGGCGTGCCGCGGCCGCGGACGCCGCGCTGCGGCGGCTGGTCGACCTCTACGACCGCGGCGCCCGTGAGCCCGTCCCCCTCTACGGCGACACCTCCCGGGACATCGCGGTCGGCGCCCGGGGGACCAGAGGTCCGTGGGGTGCCTCGAGGACCTGGGAGAGCGGCACGAGCCCCTTCCCGAAGGACGACCGTGACCCGTGCCACGTCGCGGTCCTCGGCCGAGTGACGACCTTCGACGAGCTGATGGACGCACCGTTCGACCCGGACGAGGTCGGGTCCGACTGGGAGGCCTGCGAGCAGCGTGCGGTGGCGTGGGCGAAGCGGCTGTGGGACCCCGTGCTCGACATCGCGACGGAGGGCAAGCGATGACCGGGGCGACCGACGCCGTCCGCGAGTTCGACCTGACCGGTGAGCTGCCGAGCGGCACCACGATCCTGGAGGCGAGCGCCGGCACCGGCAAGACCTACGCCATCGCCGGGCTGGTCCTGCGTTACGTGGTCGAGCGCGGCATCCCGCTGGCCGAGCTGCTGGTCGTCACCTTCACCCGGGCCGCGACCGCCGAGCTGCGCGACCGCGTCCGCCGCCGGCTCGTCGAGGCGAGCGAGCACCTCGCCGCCGTCGTCGACGGTGCCGCCGCCGAGCACGGTGACCCGGTGCTGCACCAGCTCGCCGCCGGCGTCGACGCCGAGGAGCTGCACCGGCGCCACCTGCGGGCCAGCCGGGCCCTCGCCGACTTCGACGCCGCCACGATCTCTACGATCCACGGGTTCTGCCAACAGGTGCTGCGCAGCGTCGGTCTCACGCTCGACGTCGATCCGGAGGCGGAGCTGCTGACCGACCAGTCCGACATCGTCGGCACCGTCATCGACGACCTGCTCGTGCGCGCGGCCGTCGAGCGTGGCGCGACCGGGGTGAGCCGCCTGCAGCTCGAGCAGATCGCCGACCGGGTCGTGGCCAACCCCGACGCCAGGCTGCTGCCCGAGGTCGCCGTGACCGGTGACGGCCACGAGGACGTCGCCCCCGGTGACGGCGCGGCTGACGGTGACGGCGCGGCCGAGGGGGGCGGCGCGGCCGAGCGGGCCGCGTTGCGGGTCGAGCTCGCGCACCAGCTGCGTGAGGTGCTGCGGGAACGCAAGCGCAGCCGCCGCCAGCTGTCCTACGACGATCTGTTGACCTGCCTGCGCGACGCCGTCACGGACCCCGCGACCGGCCGCGAGGTCGTCGCCGCCCTGCGCGAGCGCTACCAGGTCGCCCTGATCGACGAGTTCCAGGACACCGACCCGATCCAGTGGGACATCCTGCGCCGCGCGTTCGACGACCCCGACGCCACCCTGGTGCTGATCGGTGACCCGAAGCAGGCCATCTACTCGTTCCGCGGCGCCGACGTCCACGCCTACCTCGACGCGGCCGAGACCGCCGGCGAGCGGCTCGACCTCCGTACCAACTGGCGCTCCGACGGCCCGCTGCTCCAGTCGCTCGACGTGCTGCTCGACGGCGCGACGTTCGGCGACCCCCGTATCGGTTACCGCACGGTGCGAGCCGCCGACGACAACGTCGACCCGCGCCTGCGCGGCGCCGGCGCACCGCTGCGGCTGCGCTGCGTGCCCCGCTCCCACCAGCTGCGCAACTCCAGCGGCGACATCCAGGCACCCGCCGCCCGCCAACACGTCGCCGAGGACGTCGCGGTGCAGGCCGTCGAGCTGCTGTCGTCGAACGCGACGGTCAGCCGCGACACCGACGGCCGGGCCCGGCCCGTCACCGCCGGCGACCTGGCCGTGCTGGTGCGCACCAACGCGGAGGCGGAGCTGGTGCACCGCGCGCTGCGCGAGGCCCACGTCCCGGCCATCATCAACGGTGTCGGCAGCGTGTTCGACACGCCGGCCGCCACCGAATGGCGCCAGTTGCTCGAGGCGCTGGAGCAGCCCACCAACGGCGCCCGTGCCCGCGCCGCCGCGCTGACCAGCTTCCTGGAGTGGGACGCGCACCGACTGGCGACCGCGGACGACGACGACCTCGCCGAGCTCCACGAGCAGCTCCACCGCTGGGCGCAGGTGCTGCGCGAGCGCGGCGTGGCCTCCCTGCTGCGCACCATCACGGTCACCACCGAGATGTCCGCGCGGCTGCTGGGCGTGGTGGGCGGCGAGCGACACCTCACCGACCTCGAACACCTCGGACAGCTGCTGCACCGGGCCGTGATCGACGAGGAGCTCGGCCCGGCGTCGCTGACCGCGTGGCTGGTGCAGGCCATCGCCGACACCAACGACGAGCAGGTCCCACCCGAGGAGCGCGCCCGCCGGCTGGAGTCCGACGACCGGGCGGTGCAGATCCTGACCGTGCACCGCAGCAAGGGGCTGCAGTACCCGGTCGTGTTCGCCCCGTTCCTGTGGTCGCCGGGGTGGCTGAGCCAGCCGATCCTGACCTTCCACGAGGAGGGCGGCCGCGCCCTCGACATCGGCGGCAACCGCCAGAACGACCCCGCCTACGACGACCACAAGGACAAGGCCGCCGCCGAGCACGCCGGCGAGCAGCTGAGGCTGCTCTACGTGGCGCTCACCCGCGCCGAGCACCAGGTGGTGGTGTGGTGGGCGCCGAGCTGGAAGTCCGGCCTGTCCGGCCTCGGCCGGGTGCTGTTCGCCCGCGACCTCGACGGTGAGCTCGACACCGAGCGGGCAGGGCAGGTCCTCAGCGACGAGCGCTGCCGCGCCCGCCTCGGCGCCCTGGCCGACCGTGCCGGCGACGCCTTCTCGCTCGAGGAGACCGAGCCCCGGCCACGGCCGGGACAGCTGCCCGCGAGCGCGGCCGAGGCGCGGTCGCTCGATGCCGCCCGGCTCGAACGCGAGCCCGACCGCCGGTGGCACCGCACCTCCTACTCGG
>SKTG01000180.1 GCA_007118045.1 Nitriliruptoraceae bacterium | reverse complement strand
GGCCCCACCGTGACCGCGCACCACCGTGACCGAGCAGCACCCTGATCCACCCACCCGGAGGCGACCCCGGCCGACCCGACGGCCCCGACCGATCCAGCGACCCCGGCCGCGCACCACCGTGAGCACCGCCACCAAGGCCGTAGCATCACCCGGCGGCGACCACGCCACGCCCGCCCATGAGCGGCTGACCCGGTGCGCCGACCCGGTGCGCCGACCCGGTGCGCCGACCCGGTGCGCCGACCCGGTGCGCCGACGCGGTGCAGAGGCTGTCGTTCGAGTTCGAGTTGCGAGGACCTCGGGGTTCGTCCGGCCCGGCCCACGCCCCGTGATCGCGCCGATGTCAGCGCGGCCTCCGGTGACGTGCAGGCGACCCACGCGCCACCGGCTCTCAGCCCAAGGTGCGGTAGTGCTCGCGCAGCTCGGGGTCCAGGTGTTGGATGGCGTAGCGCAGCATCGTGCGTGGCATGGCAGCAGCGTGCTCGTCGAGGAACGACAGGAGCCGGGCCCGGTCGCGTCGGCCGGTCTCGCGCAACAGGCCCCCCACGGGCTTGTGGACCAGGTCGTGGTCGTCGTCGCGTAACAGCTCGGCGACGCGGTAGGTCTCGTCGAGCTCGTCCTGGCGCACCAGGTACAGCGTGGCCATGATCGCGGTCCGCCGTTCCCAGACCACCTCGGACCGGGCGAGCTCGTACAGCGGCCTCCGATCCCGGTCCGCGAGGTAGCGCCCCACGACGTGCGGTGCGGCCAGGTCGACGAGGTCCCAGCTGTCGATGCGGTCGTGCCGCGACAGGTAGAGCTCGTACAGCTCGGCACGCCGCCGTTCGTCGGTCCGCTTGCGGCGCGCGTGCTTGTCCATGATGCTCAGCGCACCGGCGCGCACCTCGTGGATCCGGCTCTCGAGCAGCGCTTCGAGCTCGTCGACCGGCAGCTCGAGGAACTCCTTCGCCAGCTCGAAGAGCTCACCCATGCGCACGCCGATGAAGACGTCCCCCTCCGCGTACCCGCCCTCCCCGGTCTTGAAGTACCGCTGGATCTCCCGCTGATGCTCGGACGAGCGCAACGGTTCGAGCCGCTCGACGAACCGGACCGCGGTCAGCTGCTCACCCATGCCCCGTCAACCGCGGGCGGAGATCTGCTGGACGGCCCAGTCGTTGCCGTCCGGGTCCGAGAAGAAGACGAACCCGACGTTGTCCAGCGGGTCGCCCCCCGGCTGCGGGTTCTCCCCGAGCACCTGCACCTCTCCCACGTCGACCCCGGCGGCCAGCAACTGCTCGCGTGCGGCATGCACGTCACGCACCACCAGCTGGAGGCCAGCCAGCGAGCCCGGTTCCATCGCCGGCACCACCCCCTCGCCGATCACGATCGAGCAACCGGATCCGGGCGGGGTCAGCTGCACCAGCCGCATCCCCTCCCCGACGACCGTGTCATGATCGACCCGGAAACCGAGCCGATCGGCGTAGAAGGCCTTGGCCCGGTCCACGTCCGACACGGGGACGACGACCACCTCGAGCGTCCAGTTCACACCGTCTCCTTGCGTCGCTCGGCGGGTCGCGAGGTGGAGGTACCTCCTCGACGCCACGAGACCCCATCCACGCACCCACGGCGCATCGGGCCCGTGGGGTCGGACGAACGGGCGAGCCGGAACTCATCGGCCTGTGACGGCGTCCCCGCCGCGACCGAACGAGAACAGCTCGCCCGCGCCGCTCGCTCAGGCCGTTGCCGTCCGGGCGACGTAGACCTGGTTCAAGGGGTCGTCCGGTACGTCGTGCAGCGTGACGTCGACGAACCCGGCGGTCCCCAGCATCTCACGGGCCAGTTCCTCGCCCCACACCGTTCCGAGGCCGGCACCGTCCCGCGCGAGCGAGACGGTCATGCAGTGCAGCGTGCTCACGGCGTAGAGGAACGGCGCGAGGGGGTTGGCGACGTTGTTCTCGAGGTGGCTGGAGGCCTTGATGTCGACCATCAGGAAGACACCGCCCGGCACGAGAGCCCGGTGCACCCGCTCCAGCACCCCTGCTGGATCGGCCTGGTCGTGGATCACGTCGAAACCCACGACAGCGTCGAACGGCGGGTCGTCCGGCAGCTCGACGATGTCGAGCTGCTCGAACCGCACGTTCTCGAGCTCTTCCGCGGCGGCCTCCGACCTGCCGACGGCCAGGGCGTCACCACTGAGGTCGTAGCCGACGATGCCCGACCTCGGGAAGGTCCGTGCCAACACGACGCTGCTGTGTCCGGTCCCGCAGCCGATGTCGGCGACGCGGATGCCCCGGGTGAGCTCGTCCACCAGCCCGTCCGCGGCCGGCAGGATCGACGGGACGAGCTGGTGATCGAAGACGCCCCGTGACATGCCGTCCATCACCGCGGTGAAGTCGGGACGGAACCGTTCGTACGGGATGCCACCCCCCTCGCGGGCGACGATCGCGGCTTCGCCGACGTGGTGGGCGAGCAGGGTGTTGATGCGGCTCACGGGCGCGAGGTTGGCGGACCCGTCACCGGTGAGACAGATCGCGTGCTCGGGCGGCAGCGTGTAGGTACGGGTGTCGGCCTCGTACTGGACCAACCCGCCGCTGACCAGCGCGCCGAGGCACTCACGGACGTACCGCTCCTGCAGGCCGGCACCGTCCGCGAGCTCCTGACTGGTCCCGGCGCCGGCCGCCAGGGCGTCCAGGAGCCCGGTGCGGTCCGCCAGATCGATCATCAACGCGAGGGTGCCGCCGACGCAGGCTCCCATCACCTGCTCCGCGCACCACTGCACGCGCTCCTCGTCGATGGTCGGTGTCCTCTCGCCGCGGGTCGGTGTGCTCTCACCGATGGTCGGTGAGCTCTCATCGATGGTCGTCGTGCCCATGGTCTGCTCCTCGGTCCGTCCTCGGTCCGTCCTCGGTCCGTTCTCGGCCGCCTCCGCGACCACTTCCACTCTGCGGACGAGCCGTGCCGACGGCATCGGTGGAGCCACCCAATCGCCCACCAGCGGTCGTGGGGGGAACCACCCAGCGGGCGCTCAGGTCCGGCCGGCGCCGGGAGCTTCGGCTCCGGCGACCAGCCCGCGGGCGAAGGCGAAGGCGGCGGCCTGGGTCCTGGTGCCGACCCCGAGCTTGACGAAGATGTTGGACAGGTGCCGTTCGACCGTCCGTTCGCTGATCGTGAGCATCTCCGCCACCTGCCGGTTGGTGCGCCCGCGGGCGACCTCCCGGAGGACCTCCAGCTCGCGGTCGGACAGCCCGCCCGGGGGATCGTCCGCCGTCCCCGGTCCGACGGCGAGCCCACGCAGGTCGTCGACGGCCCCGAGCTCGGTGAGGATCCGCACCGCGCTCTCGCGTTCGCGGGTCGCTGCCTCCGGGTCTCCGCTCGCCTCCAGCGCATCCGCGAGCAAGACCCTCGCGCACGCGAGGTCGTGACGGGCACCGAGCCGCCGCCAACGGCGGCAGGCGTCCCGCAGCAGCGGGATCGCTCGCTCCGATTCGCCCGCCAGCAGCCGGGCCCCGCCGGCCACGTGGCGAGCACGCGCCAGCAGACCCGGGGTGGCGTACGTCTCGGCGATCCCGGTGAGCTCGTGCGCCGCCTCGGTCACCACGTCCACGCCCCCGGTGACACCGCCGATCTCGGCCTGCGCGGCCAGCAGCGGCGCGCGCGCCAGGGGGCGGGGTTCCGCCCGAAGCGCCGCCG
>SKTG01000267.1 GCA_007118045.1 Nitriliruptoraceae bacterium | reverse complement strand
TGCCCCGCACGACCGCACCCGCAACGCCGTGGTCGCCGACGGCAAGCCGGCGACGACCCGCTACCGCGTCCTGGCCTCCGGCCGCGTCCCCGCGCTGCCCGACCACCGGGCGGACGTCTCGCTGCTGGCGTGCCGCCTGGAGACCGGCCGCACCCACCAGATCCGGGTGCACCTGACCGAGCTCGGACACGCGGTCGTCGGGGACCCGACCTACGGAGCGGCGGGAGACGTCGCCCGGGCGCTCGGGCTCGAGCGGCCGTTCCTGCACGCGTCGGCGCTGGAGTTCGACCACCCGAGCAGCCGCGAGCGGCTCCGGTTCGAGGAGCCGCTCCCTGCAGAGCTGGTCGCGGCCCTCGGCCGCACCGGCATCGACGCGCAGCTGGCGGGTCCGACGGGTCCCGTCGAGCCGGGTCGCTGACCGGCGGTCGTGGTGTGCGGCGACGGTCGTCGGCCGCTGCTACGGTGGCGCGTCGAACCACAGGCGTGTGGTTCTTCCCCGGCACACGCCTGCGACACCCGCCGTCGCGTCCTCGCGTCGTCGGTGGGCGACGCTCGTCGCTCGCCTCGGCGTGGACGTGCTCGGGTGTCGGGCCCACGTCGTCTCACCGTCGGTGTATCGACGGTGTACCGACGGTACGAGCCACGACGTCCGTGACCGTCGCCACTGATCGGGGAGTTCCACGTTGGGGGACCGCGAGAGTTTCGTCCACCTGCACGTCCACACCGAGTACTCGATGCTCGACGGGGCGTCGCGGATCGACGACCTGTTCGAGCACGTGGCGCGGGACGGGCAGCCGGGTGTGGCGATCACCGACCACGGTGTGCTGTTCGGGCTGGTCGACTTCTTCCGGGCCGGGCAGCGCGCGGGCGTGGAACCGATCCTCGGCTGCGAGCTCTACCAGGCCGTCGGGTCGCGCCACGACCAGCAGCGGGGCGGGTCGGACGGCCGCCAGCGCTACTACCACCTGACCGCACTCGCGGCCGACGACACCGGTTACCGCAACCTCGTCTCGCTCTCCACGCGCGCCTACCTCGAGGGGTACTGGTACAAGCCGCGGGTCGACAAGGAGCTGCTCGCCGAGCACAGCGAGGGGATGGTCGTGCTGTCCGGGTGTCTGGGCTCGGAGGTCAACCAGCACCTGCTGCGCCACGACGAGTCCGCGGCCAAGCAGACCCTCTCGGACTTCAAGGACATCTACGGGCCGGAACGCTTCTTCGTCGAGCTGCAGGACCACGGCATCGCCGAGCAGCGGCGGACGTGGCCGCTGCTCGAGAAGCTGGCCGGGCAGCTCGGCCTCCGGACGGTCATCACCAACGACTCGCACTACACCTCGTCCGCGGACGTCCAGGCCCACGACGCGCTGCTGTGCATCCAGACGGGGTCGAAGATCTCCGATCCCGACCGGTTCAAGTTCCACGGCGACCAGTTCTACGTCAAGACCTCACGCGAGATGCGCGAGCAGTTCCACGCCTACGGCCCGGCGCTGGACGCCACCCTCGACATCGCGGAGATGTGCGAGGCCCGCATCGAGTTCGGGCTCGACCTGCTCCCACGGTTCCCCACCTCGGAAGGACGCACGGAGGCCGAGGAGCTCCGTCACATGGTCTGGCGCGGCGCGGCGCAGATCTACGGCGACCCGGTCCCCACGGCGGTCGCCGAGCGCGTGGAGTACGAGCTCTCCGTGATCGAGCAGATGGGCTTCCCCGCGTACTTCCTCATCGTCGCCGACCTCTGCCGGTACGCCCGGGCGGAAGGCATCCGCGTGGGGCCGGGTCGCGGCTCGGCCGGCGGCTCGGTGGTGGCCTACTGCACCGACATCACGCGGGTCGATCCGATCAAGCACGGGCTCATCTTCGAGCGGTTCCTGAACCCGGCGCGCGCGCAGATGCCCGACATCGACATCGACTTCGACGACCGCCGTCGCGGGGAGATGATCCGCTACGCGGCGCAACGGTACGGCGACGACCACGTGGCCCAGATCGTCACCTTCGGCACCATCAAGGCCAAGTCCGCGATGCGCGACGCCGCGCGGGTGCTCGACGAGCCGTTCAAGGTCGGCGACGACCTGGCCAAGATGATGCCACCGCCGACCCAGGGCAAGGAGGCCTCGCTGGCCCAGGCCTACGACAAGTCGGCCGAGCTCCGCGAAGCGCGGGAGGACCCCACCTACAAGGAGGTCCTGGAGACCGCGGAGAAGCTCGAGGGGCTGAAGCGCCAGCACGGCATCCACGCAGCCGCCGTGGTGATCGGGGCCCGGCCCCTGTCGGAGACGGTGCCGTTGCTGCGCACCGAGGGCGGCGAGATCGTCACGCAGTACGAGATGGGCGCTGCCGAGGACATCGGCCTGCTCAAGATGGACTTCCTCGGCCTTCGCAACCTGACCGTCATCTCGGACACCGAGCGGCACATCGCCGCGAACCGCGGTCGCGAGGTCGACCTCGACGCGGCCGAGCTGCTGGGGGACATGGACGATCCCGCCGTCTTCGAGATGCTCGGCACGGGCTACACACTGGGGGTCTTCCAGCTCGACTCCACGGGCATGCAGGCGTTGGTCCGCAAGCTCAAGCCGACCCGGTTCGAGGACATCTCGGCGCTGCTGGCCCTCTACCGGCCGGGGCCCCTCGGCATGGACATGCACAACGCCTTCGCCGACCGCAAGAACGGGCTCGAGGCCGTCAGCTTCGATCACGACGACCTCGAACCCATCCTGGGCGAGACCCACGGGGTCATCGTCTACCAGGAACAGGTCATGAAGATCGCCACGGACATCTCCGGGTTCTCCATGGCCGAAGCCGACGCGCTGCGCAAGGCCGTCGGCAAGAAGAAGCGCGACCTGATGGAGGCCCAGAAGGACCAGCTGATCGCCGGTGGCGTCGACCGCGGCTACGAGCGCTCGTTCATGGAGCACCTCTGGGGTCTGATCGAGAAGTTCGCCGAGTACGGCTTCAACAAGTCGCACACCGTCGCCTACGGCGTCGTCAGCTACCAGACCGCGTGGCTCAAGACGCACTACCCGGTCGAGTACATGGCCGCGCTGCTGACCAGCGTCAAGACCAACAAGGACCTCAAGCCGCTCTACCTCAACGAGTGCCGGCGGATGGGGATCCCCGTGCTGCCCCCGGACGTCAACGAGTCGGGCATCGATTTCACCCCAAGGGGTGACGAGGTCCTGTTCGGCCTCAGCGCGGTCCGAGGGGTCGGCGAGGGGGTGGTGCAGGCGATCGTGGAGGCACGGACCGAGCACGGACGCTTCGAGGACTTCCTCGACTTCTGCGACAAGGTCGAGCCGGGCGTGCTGAAGAAGAGCACGCTCGAGAACCTGATCCTGGCCGGTGGCTTCGCTCCGATGGGACACAGCCGCAAGGGACTGCTCGCCACCTACGAGCCGATCGTGGACGCGGCCCTGACACGCAAGAAGCAGGAGGCCGCGGGACAGTTCTCGCTGTTCGACGGCCTGGGGGGAGATGGAGGCCATGCCGTCGTGCCGCTCGACGAGGCGCCGCCGATCCCCGAGGAGGAGTACGACAAGTCGCAACGGTTGAAGTTCGAGCGCGAGATGCTCGGCCTCTACGTCTCGGACCATCCGCTCTTCGGGACGGAACAGGTCCTCGAGCGCCACACGGACACCAGCTGCGCCGAGCTGCGCGAGAAGTCGGACGGTGCCTCGGTCGTGGTCGGCGGGGTGCTCACCGCCCTGCAGAAGAAGTTCACCCGCAAGGGCGACACCTACCTGGTGGCCACACTGGAGGACCTCTCCGGTCAGGTCGAGGTCGTGTTCTGGCCGACCACCTACCGCGCCGCGCACGAGGTGCTCGCCGAGGACGCCGTGCTGGTGGTCACGGGGCGGCTGGAGGTCAGGGACGAGGCCGTGAAGCTCACGGCGAACAAGGTCGCCGCCCCCGATCTCTCCGAGGCGCTCGGCGCCCCCGTGGTGGTCACCTTCGGCTCGGCGCAGTGCACCGCGGACGCGGTCGGCCGGCTCAAGGAGGTCCTGAGCTACCACGCCGGGGTGGTCCCCGTGCAGCTGCGGGTGCTCGACGAGGACGGCTCGGCCCGGACCTACCAGCTCGGCGACGGCTACCGCGTCGAGCGTCGCCCGGGGCTCTTCGGCGAGATCAAGTCCGCCTTCGGGCCGGACGCCGTGGACGACGAGGTGGGTGACCGGGTGTACGGCAACGAGCGTCGCCGCGGTACGGAGCGCGAGCTCGTCGGTCAGCGGTGATCGCGAGGGCCGCGCGGCCGGCACCCGTCTCAGGGTGCCACGAGCCACAACGCTTCCGCGCGATCCGGTCCGGGGTTGCGTGTGCTCTCGATCAGCGCCCGCGAGGCCACCAGGCTGTCACCCTCCTGCAGGGTCTCGAGGTGGCCGGCCACCCGCAGGTCGAGCACGCCCCGCTGCAGCACGATCGACTCGGCGCCCTTGCTCGTGAACAGCGGCCGGTCGCTGCCGACCTCCGGCTCGACGACGATCTGCCAGCACCGGCCGACGGCGACGTCGTCGAAGAGCAGTCGGCCCGTCACCCCGGCGGTGAGGTGGACGTCCTCGTGGCCGCTCCGGCGGGTCACGCGGTAGCCGCGCAGCAGTGTGTCCCCGGGGCCGAAGGGGACGCCGAGCGCGTCCCAGATCCGGATCAGCGTCTCCGCTCCCAGACCGCGGACGCCGCGCTCGACCTGCGAGAGGGCCGAGGGGGAGATGTGCACACGGCGAGCGAGTTCGGCCTGTGACAGGCCTCGGCTGACCCGCTGCGTGCGCACCAGTGCGCCGAGGCGCTCCCTGCTCGCGCCGACCGGCCCGGTCGCGTGCAGCGTTCCGTCCTCGAGGCGGAACCGCTGCCGCCGGCCGAGGGTGGTCGGCGCCCGGCCGGCCGCGGTGAGGACCTCCGCCTCGAGCTCGCCGCCGTCGTCCTCGAGGCGCACGAGCACCTGCGTGATGGCACGCATGCGGTCGAGGAACACCGCATCGTGGCTGCCCGCGTCGAGCAGCCACATCGCCACGCTGCCCCGGCGGTAGAGCCGTGGGCAGAGCGTGAGGAACAGCTCCAGGGCCGCTCGGGCTCCGCACCGACGCTGCACGCTGGTGAGCGAGTCGACGAGGAACGCGGCGCCGCACCCGGCCCGCTCGTCCGCCGCCGCGAGGTCGTCGATCAGGGCGTCGGCGTCCAGCTCACCGCTGCGCCGGTCGAGGAGCACGGCGCCGGTCGGCACCGCCTCCGGCGTCCTGCCCTCCGTGTCGGCGATCACCACGGGACCGTTGTCTCCGGCCGTGGTCAGGAACGCGCGACCGATGGCAGCCAGCGCAGCATGGGAGTCGGACACCACGACGAGGTTGTCCCCGACACGCACGCCGTCGAGGAGCTCGTCGAGGGCGGGGGTCCCCGTGCTCGTCATCGGCTACCGGCCGGCGACGAGGCGGGATGCCGGTCCGTGGGAGGTTCCGTCGGCCGAGCCAGGCTCCACCGTCACGTCAGCGTCCTCGGGCCCGTTCGGTCGGACGGAGCTCGGTGCGGCGGCCGGACACGTTCAGTGGCCTCGGGCACGATCGATCACCCGGATCCGGTAGCGGCCTCCGGGGGAGTCCACCTCGACCTGGTCGCCGACGCGTTGCCCGAGCAGGGCCACGCCGAGTGGGGAGTCCACCGGCACGTGGCCGCGCTCCGCGTCGAGCTCGATCGGGTGGACCAGCAACAGGTGCTCCCGCTCGCCGTCCTCGTGTTCGATCTCCACCTCGTCACCGAGCTCGATGATGGTGGGGTCCTCCTCGACGGCGTCGACGTCAACCGCCCGCTGCAGGGTCTCGCGGAACGAGCGCACCCGCTCCACGAGCCGGGCCCGCGTCTCGAGCTCCTCGTCGCGCTGCTCGCTCGTGGCGACGCGCCTGTCGAGGTCCTCGAGGTCGGAGAGCGACGCGTCGAGCCGGGCCTCGAGCCGTCGCCGGCCCTCGGACGTCAGCACCACCGTCCGGTCGTCGAACCGCGTCGATGTCGCCATGAACCGACCTCCATCAGGATCGCATCAGGATCGCTGGCACCCCTGCGTGATGAAGCAGCGCTTCATCGCCATCAGCGTACCGTGCAGCAACGAGCGTGCTGCTGCCGCGGTGGCGGTCCTCGTCCGAGCCTGCGCGGGAGCCGGCGGCCTCGGACGCCGACGCGTCACCGCGGGCGCGAGGAGGCGGCCGGTACGCTGGGCGCACGGTACGTGAGGTGCCCCTCGTCCCGAGCCCGTGGCGGCGCCTTCGGCCCCGCCCGCCTCGCCCCGCACGTCGCTCGGAGGTTCCCGCCGATGTCCCGCTTGACCGTCCTCGACCTCCGCGGCGACCGCTCGGACCCGCGCGAACGGCTGCCTCGCCCCGATGTCGACCTCGCGGCCGCCCGCGATGGTGTCGACGCCAGCCTCCGTGCGGTGCGCGCCGATGGTGACCGCGCGCTGCGCCGCTTGACCGCGCGGTTCGACGGTGTCGAGCTCGGTGACGACGACCCGCTGGTCGTCCCCGACGCCGTCCTCCGGGAGGCGGTCGAGCAGCTCGACCCGGCGCTGCGCGGCGCGATCGAACGTTCCGCCGCCAACGTGCGGTGGTTCCACGAACGGGCCGCGCCGCAGGCATGGGAGGAGGAGCGCGACGGCGCCCGCATGGGGGTCTGGTTCAACCCGATCCGCCGCGCGGGCGTGTACGTGCCGGCCGGGAAGTCACCGCTGCCGTCGTCGGCGATCATGGCCGTGGTCCCCGCGCAGATCGCCGGCGTCGACGAGATCGTGCTGTGCACGCCGCCGAGCGGGGTGGACGAGGACGGTGTCCGCGACGGGTGGCCGGACCGCACGATCATGGCCACGGCCGCGCTGCTCGGGGTCGACCGGGTGGTCCGGGTCGGTGGCGCGCAGGCGGTCGCCGCCATGGCCTACGGCACGGCCAGCGTGCCCGTCTGCGACAAGGTCGTCGGCCCCGGCAACCTCTTCGTCTCGCTCGCCAAGCAGCAGCTGGTCGCGGAGGGACGCATCGGCAGCGACGGGTACGCCGGGCCGACCGAGGTGGCCATCATCGCCGACGCGACGGCGGACGCCCGGGTCGTCGCCTCCGACCTCGTCGGCCAGGCCGAGCACGACGAGCTGGTGACCGCGCTGCTGATCACCCCGGACGAGGACCTCGTCACCGCCGTCGAGGCCGCGCTCGAGGAGGAGGTCCCCGCCACCCGGCACCGCGAGCGCATCAGCACGGCCCTCGACGGGCAGGGGACCGTCGTGCTGGTCGACGACATCGATCACGCCGTCGAGGTCGCCGATGCTTTCGCGGCCGAGCACCTCGAGGTCCAGACCGTCGACGCTCGCAAGGTCGCGGAACGGGTGCGCTACGCCGGAACCACGTTCATCGGCCGCGCCACGCCCGTCAGCCTCGGTGACTACGGCGCGGGCCCCAACCACACGTTGCCCACCTCCGGGACCGCCCGCTTCGCCGGGGGGTTGACCACCGCGTCGTTCCTGGTCGCGGTGAACTTCCTCGAGTGCGACGACGCTTCGCTCGCGCACCTCGCCCCGGACGTCCGGGCGTTGGCCATGGCCGAGGACCTGCCGGCGCACTGGCGGGCCGTGGAGACGCGCTTCGACGACGCGCCGCCCGCCCTCGCGGACGAGGCGGGTACGGCCGCCGGCGATGCCGCGGGCACCACGCCCTACGCCGCCGAGCCGACGTGACCGCGCCGCGGCGACGCGAGCTCGAGCGGACCGGGACCGAAGGTGCCCGCGTGCCCGTGCGGGACGCACTGCTCGGCGTCTCGCCGTACGGCGCGCCGCAGCTCGACGTGCCCGTGCGGCTCAACACCAACGAGACCGCACAGCCCCCGCCACCGGGCTTCCTCGAGGAGGTCGGCCACCGGATCCGCTCGCTCGAGCTGAACCGGTACCCGGACCGGCCCCACCACGCGCTGCGGGACGCGCTCGCGGCACGGGCGGGGCTCACACGCGAACAGGTGTGGGCGGCGAACGGCTCCAACGAGGTGCTGATCCAGCTGCTCCAGGCCTACGGGGGTCCCGGACGGCGAGCGCTGTACGTGCGACCCGGCTACTCGATGTACCCGGAGCTGTGCCGCACCGCCGTCACCGAGGCCGTCGAGGTCGATCTCGACGAGGGCTTCCGGCTCGGCCCGGAGCTCGCCGCCGCCGCCGTCGCCGAGCACGACCCGCACCTGGTGTTCGTGCCGTCGCCGAACAACCCGGTCGGCACGCCCGTCGAACACGACGCGATCCGTGCCCTGCACGACGACTCCCGTGCCCTGGTGGTCGTCGACGAGGCGTACATCGACTTCGCCGACCCGACCGCCTCCGTGCTGCCGCTGCTGGGCGAGCTGCCGCGGCTGGCCGTCGCACGGACGTTCTCGAAGGCGTTCCGGTTGGCCGGGTTGCGGCTCGGCTACCTGCTGACGCACGCGTGGGTCGTCGAGGACGTCCAGAAGGTCCGGCTGCCCTACCACCTCGACGCCATCAAGCAGGTGGCCGGGCTCGTGGCCCTCGAGCAGGAGGCGGCGTTCCTCGACCACCGGGCCGCCACCGCCTCGGAGCGCGAGCGCGTGCGCGCCGTGCTGCGCGACCGCGGGGACGTGGAGGTCTTCGACTCGGCGGCGAACTTCCTGCTGTTCCGGACCGGCGTCGAGGACCTCTTCGACCGCCTGCTCGACCTCGGGGTGCTCGTGCGCGACTTCTCCGACAAGCCGCGCCTCGCCGGCTGCCTGCGGGTCACGATCGGGACACCGCAGGAGAACGACGCGTTCCTCGCCGCGCTCGACGCGGCGCTGGCCGATGCGTCGCTCCCGGTACCCCGCGAGTCGTCCTAGCGTCCGGCCCGGTCGGCCGGGCGGTCGCCGCGCCGCCCTGCCCGCCCCCACCGCTCAGCGATCCCCGCACACCGTCCTCGCAACGACCCCACCGTCCGAGGTCCGCGCACCTCGGCCACCCCCACCGGAGGAGACCAGCCATGACCAGCCGCGTCGGCCGTGTCAGCCGCGATACGAAGGAGACGCGAGTCGAGCTCGAGATCGACCTCGACGGCACCGGATCCACGGAGGTGGCCACGGGGGTGCCGTTCTTCGATCACATGCTCGACCAGCTCGGTCGCCACGGCCGCTTCGACCTGACCGTCAAGACCGCCGGCGACGTCGAGATCGACGCGCACCACACGGTCGAGGACACGGGGATCGCGCTCGGGACCGCGCTCGCCGAGGCGTGGGGCGACCGCGCCGGGGTGGAGCGGTTCGGGGACGCCACCGTGCCGATCGACGAGTCGTTGACGCGGGTCGCGGTCGACCTCTCCGGCCGGCCCTACCTCGTGTGGGACTGCGAGGTGCCGATCCAGGTCATCGGCACGACCTTCGAGACCAGCCTCGTGCGCCACTTCTTCGAGGCCGTCGTGGCCAACTCGCGGATCACCCTGCACGTGCACAACCTGGCCGGCGACAACACCCACCACGTCTTCGAGTCCGTCTTCAAGTCCGTCGCCGTGGCGTTGCGTCGCGCCGTTGCGGTCACCGGCACGGGCGTGCCGTCGACCAAGGGCGTCCTGCAGTGAGCCCGAGCGCACCGTCGGTCGCGATCCTGGACTACGACGCCGGCAACGTGCGCTCCGCCAAACGCGGCTTCGAGGTGGCCGGGGCACGGGCGGAGATCGTGCGCGAGCCCGAGCCGGCACGGCGGGCCGACGCGCTCGTCGTGCCCGGGGTCGGCCACTTCGGGTCGTGCCTGACCCAGCTGCGCCGGTCGGGGCTCGAGGGGGTGGTCCGTGAGGCCATCGCCACCGAACAGCCCGTGTTCGGCATCTGCGTGGGCATGCAGCTGCTGTACGGCCACTCGGAGGAGGGCGACGAGCCGGGGCTCGGGCTGCTGCCCGGGCACGTCGAACGGTTCCCGGCGGGGGCCGTGGTGCCACACATGGGCTGGGACGTCGTCCACGCGGCGGCCGGCGCGGAAGGCGACCCGCTGCTCGCCGGGGTGGCCGGGGACCGGCTCTACTTCGTCCACTCCTACTACGCGGTCCCCAGCGACTCCGTCCACGTGGTGGCGAGGACGACCTACGGCGGTGTCGACTTCCCCTGCCTCGTCCGCGAGGGCAGCGTCGTCGGTACGCAGTTCCATCCGGAGAAGTCCGGCGCCGTCGGTGCCAGGCTGCTGTCGAACTGGATCGCTTCGCTCGGTTGAGCGTCGGTCGGCTGCCGTTAGACGCCGTGGGTCACGGCGTGGCCGTGCTGGTCGAACAGGTGGATCTCCGCGTGGTCGACGGTCAGCCGGAGCAGTTCGCCCACCTCCGGCGCCGGACGCTCGATCGTCGCGACGATCGCGTCCTCGCCCTCGCCGAGGTGCACCTCGATCTCGCTGCCGGAGAACGCGCTGTGGCGGACCACCTCCTCGATGGTGGGGAGCGAGGCGGAGGGACCGGAGCGCTCGACCCCGGCGTCCTTCGGCACCGAGCCGTCCGTCCCTCCGGGTGGACGGCCGCCGGTCACGGCGCGCTCGTCCGATGGCGCGCGTCGCCACGCCGTCGGTCGGACCCCCACCACGCACGGTCGACCGACGAGGTCGGCGACGGCCGGGGAGAAGCTGCGCACCCGGAGCGGTCCGGCGACGATGCGGACCCCACGGGCCCCGCGCTCGACGCGTCCCGGCAGCAGGTTCATCGGTGGGGTGCCGAGGAAGCCGGCCACGAAGGTCGTGGCCGGGGCCCGGAACAGCTCCGCCGGTGTGGCCGTCTGCACGATGCGCCCGTCGTGGAGGACCGAACAGCGGTGCGCGAGGCTCATCGCCACGCGCTGGTCGTTGGTCGCGCACAGCAGGCCGACGCCGTACCCCTGCTGCACCTCGACGAGCTCGCGGATCAGGGCCCCCCGACGCGGCGGGTCGGTCCTCGCCAGCGGCTCGTCGAGGAGCAGCAGGTCGACCTTGCGGACGAGGGAGCGCGCGAGGGCGACCTCGTGCCGTTCGCCCGCGGACAGGCTCCTCGGGCGGCGTCGCAGCAGGTCGCGGAAGGAGAACGCGCTGGCCTCCGCCTCGACGCGACGGTCGATCTCCTCCCGCGCGGTCCGGCGCAGCCGCAGGGGGAAGCCGACGTTGTGCGCGACGTCGAGGTGGGGTTGCAGGCTCGCCTGCTGGTCGACCATCGCGACGTTGCGATCCCGGGTGCGGACGTGGGTCACGTCGCGGCCGTGCAGGCGTACCGTGCCGGCGGTGACCGGCTCGAGCCCCGCGACCGCCCGCAGCAGCGTGGTCTTGCCCGACCCGGAGGGGCCGAGCAGGGCGACCCGTTCGGCGTCACCGACCACGAGGTCGACGCCGTCGAGGAGCGGGACATCCCCCCGCTCGACCCGAACCCCACGGAGCTCGAGGCTCACCACGACGTCGTCCTTCCGTGCCGCTCGGCACGGTACGTCACCGCTCCCGGCGCGGCGTAGGCTCGGGGCCGAAAGTCGACCGAGGACCTCGCCCGTGTTCACGCTCTACCCCGCCGTCGACATCAAGGACGGCCGAGCGGTCCGCCTGACCCAGGGCCGCGCCGACGAGGAGACCGTCTACGGCGAGGACCCGGTGGCGGTCGCGCAGCGCTTCGTCGACGCCGGCACCAGCTGGCTGCACGTGGTCGACCTCGACGCCGCGTTCACGGGGGAGCCTCGCAACCGGCACCTGATCGAGGGGATCGTCGAGGCCACGGGCTGCCGGGTCCAGGCCTCGGGAGGGGTGCGCACCGTGGCCGACGTCCAGGCCGCGCTGGCGTACGGGGCGGAGCGCGTCGTGATCGGGACCATGGCGCTGTCGGAACCCACCTTCGTCGCGGAGGTCCTGGACCTGGTCGGCCCCCGCATCGCCGTCGGCCTCGATGCGCGGGGGACCACGCTCCAGGCCCGCGGATGGACCGAGGAGGCCGGCGATCTGTTCGAGGCGCTGACGCGCTTCACCGAGATGGGGGTGCCGCGCTTCGTCTACACGGACGTGGCCAAGGACGGGATGCTCGCTGGACCCAACGTGGAGATGCTGCGGCGCGTCGCCGACGCCACCTCCGCCCACGTCACCGCGTCGGGCGGGGTGAGCTCGCTCGACGACCTCGACCAGCTGGCCGAGTGTCACGAGCGCGTCGACGCCGCGATCGTCGGCAAGGCCCTCTACAGCGGGGCGTTCACGCTGGAGGAGGCGCTGACCCGCGTCACCGGTGCGTCGGCGTGACCTCCCCGTCGGTACCGGACGCGCCGGTCGGGGCGGAGGCGCTCGCCGTCCGGGTGATCCCGTGCCTGGACGTCACCGCGGGTCGGGTGGTCAAGGGCGTGCGCTTCGTGGAGCTCAGGGACGCCGGAGACCCGGTGGAGCTCGCTCGCGCCTACGACCGCGAAGGCGCCGACGAGCTGGTCTTCCTCGACATCACGGCGTCCAGCGACGGTCGTGACATCATGCTCGACGTGGTGCGCCGGACCGCGGAGGAGGTCTCGATCCCCTTCGCGGTCGGAGGCGGCATGCGCAGCGTCGCCGACGCTCGTCGCATGCTGCACGCGGGAGCCGACAAGATCGCGTTCAACACCGCCGCGGTCGACCGGCCGGAGCTGCTGAGCGAGGTGGCCGAGGCGGTCGGGGGCCAGTCGGTCGTGGCCGCCGTCGACGCCCGCCGCCGTGACCGCGAGGACCCGGACGCCGGCTGGGAGGTCGTGATCCACGGCGGCCGGACGCCCACGGGCCTCGACGCCGTCGAGTGGTGCAGCCGGGCCGTCGAACTGGGTGCCGGTGAGATCCTGCTCACCTCGATGGACCAGGACGGGACCAAGGCCGGGTTCGACCTGGCGCTGCTGCGAGCGGTGACCGATGCGGTCCCGGCGCCGGTCATCGCCTCCGGCGGAGCGGGCACGGCGGACCATCTGGCCGACGCCGCGCTCGAGGGGCGCGCCTCCGCGGTCCTGGCCGCCTCGATATTCCACTTCGGCGAGCTCCGGATCGGCGCGGTGAAGGACCGCATGGCCGAGCTTGGCGTGACGGTGCGTCGAACGCCGAACGGCTGACCGCAGCCGTGCCCCCGACGGCCGGTCCGACGGATCGTCGACCCGGACGGCCGGTCCGACGAGCCTCGCCCCGGGCAGCCGGCGCGACGGCTCAGC
>SKTG01000410.1 GCA_007118045.1 Nitriliruptoraceae bacterium | reverse complement strand
GGGGCGCTACCTTCGGCAGGTCCGGCAGTCTGTGCTGCCACCGAGAAGGTGGTCCTCGTTGGACTTCGGGATCCTGGGGCCGTTGGTCGTGCGGCGCGGTGGCACCACCGTCGAGCTCGGCGCCCCCAAGCTGCGGGCCCTGCTGATCCGTCTCCTGGTCGACCTGGGGCACACGGTCTCGACCGACCGCCTCATCGAGGGCTTGTGGTACGGCGATCCGCCGGCCGGAGCGCTGGCGTCGCTGCGGGCCTACATCTCGAACCTGCGTCGCCACCTGGGTGAGGAGGGCGAGCACCACCTGGTCACCCGCAGCGGCGGCTACGCCCTCGAGCTGCCGGCCGACGTGCTCGACGCCGAACGCTTCGCCATGGCGGTGGATGCCGCTCGCGGCTGCCGGGAGCGTTCGGAGGCCGGCGAAGCGCTCGACCGCCTGGACGACGCCCTCGCGCTGTGGCGGGGCCCGGCCCTGGTCGACGTGGCCGACGCGGGCTTCGCGCAGCCCACGATCCACCGGCTCGAGGAGCTGCGCAACCTCGCCCGGGAGGAACGCATCGGGGCGCTGCTGGCACTCGGCCGCCACAACGCGGCGATCGCGGACCTCGAGTCGATGGTGGCGACCACGCCGCTGCGGGAACGACCGCACCGTCAGCTCACGCTCGCGCTCTACCGGGCGGGACGGACGCCGGAGGCGTTGCAGGTCCACCGCGACCTGCGCCATCGCCTCGCGGACGAGCTCGGGCTCGACCCGAGCCCGAGGTTCGAGGACCTCGTCGCCCGCATCCTGCGCCAGGACCCGTCGCTCGTGCAGGAGCCGAGCGGCTCGGCCCCGGCGCCACCGACGACCGTTACCGGACCCGACGCGCCCGAGGTCGGCGCGACACGGGCTGGTGGTATCGCCTCGCGCCCGGTGGCGTCGATCACGGGACCTCCCGGGATCATCGGGCGACGTCGGGAACGGTCCGCGCTCCTCGGTTCGCTGGACCGGCTGGGCCGTGGGGACGGGGGGCTCGTCCTCATCGCCGGCGAGCCCGGGATCGGCAAGACGACGCTGCTCCAGGAGCTGGGCCGCACGGCCAGCGCCACCGCGGCCGCCGTCCACGCGAGCCAGTGCTCGGGCAACGTCGGAGCGCCGGCGTTCTGGCCGTGGAGCCGTGCGCTGCGTTCCATCGCGGCCGCGACGGAGCCCGAGGTGCTCACGGAGGCGCTGCACCGGGCGCCGGCGGTGCTGCAGCTGCTCCCCGAGCTCGCCGAGCTGACCAGCGCGTCACCGCCACCCGTCGGCGACGATCTCCCCGCCGCCCGTTTCGGCCTCTACGACGCGACGGCCACCCTGCTGACAGCGGTCGCCGCCGAACGACCGCAGGTGATCCTCCTCGACGACCTGCACTTCGCCGACCCGCCCTCGCTGGAGCTGTTGACGTTCCTCGCCGAGCAGCTCGTGTCGGTCCCCGTGCTCCTCGCAGGCAGCTACCGCTCGACCATCGCCGACGTGCCACCGGCGCTGGCGGAGGCTCTGGGTCGACTGTCGCGACGCACCGACGTGGCGGAGCTGCACCTCGAAGGGCTCACCCGGGACGAGGTGGCGGAGATCGTCCGCGCGACCGGACGGTCCGCCGACGACTCGCAGCTCGCGTCCCTGCACGACCGCACGGACGGCAACCCCTTCTTCGTCTGGCAGCTGGTGCACCTGCTCGACGGCGCCGGCCGGCGGCTGTCCGACGCTCGCATCCCGACCGGGGTCCGTCACGTGATCGCGAGTCGCGTCCAGCTGCTCGACGCGGGGACCCAGCGGCTGCTCGAAACGGCCGCCGTGATCGGCCGGACCTTCGACACGCGTGTCCTCGCGACGGCGAGCGGCCGCCCGGTCGGCGAGGTGCTCGAGGAGCTCGACCTCGCGCACCGTCACGGCCTGGTCGAGCCGGCCGTGCCCCCCGGCCGCCGGCACCGGTTCGTCCACGCGCTGATCCGGGAGACGCTGCACGACGGGCTCTCGCCGGCGTCGGCCGCCCAGCTGCACGCACGCGTCGCGGCGGCGTTCAGGGCCAGCGGGGACACGACGTCGGAGGTGCTGGCGGAGCACCTGTGGCGGGCCGGCGAGCTCGCCCCCGAAGGGGCGGCGCTGCAGGCGCTCGTCGAGGCCGCCGACGCCGCGACCGACGCTCTGGCCTACGAACGAGCGGAGCTGATGCTGCGTCGCGCGCTCGAGCTGTTGGAGGGCCGTCGGGACGTGGACGCCGAGGTGGCCGTGCGGGTCCGGCTGGTCAGCCTGTTGACCAGTGTGAGCGGCTGGGCGACCGAGGACGTCGCCACGATCGCGGATCGTGTCCGGTGGCTCACGGACGAGGTGGGGTTGCGTCCGGACCTGCTGCCGCTGTGGCACCTGCTCTGGACCGGTCTGAGCACACGGGGGGAGATCGACCGCGGCCGGGAGGTGGCGACGGAGCTTCTCGAGCGCGCCGTCAACGCGGAGAACGAGCTGTTCACCCACACCGCCGAGCTGATGCTGGGCTACCTCGCCGCGCAGCGGGGGGACGACGTCGCCGGCGCACTGGCTCGGATCGTGGAGGCGCGCGAGGGCCTGGACCGTCAGCCGGAGGCCCATCTCGCGGCGACCCCGGAGCACCTCGGCGTCACGGCTCGCCTGGCGGAGGTCTGCACCCGCGCCCTGCTGAACGACGCATCGACGGGCAGTGCCTGCCAGGAGCTGTTGGCCTACGCGGACCGGATCGACCGTCCCTTCTCCCGCGTGGCGGCCTCGCTCTTCGCCGGTTGGGCCGCGGCCGTGACGCGCGACGTGCGCTCGGCCCTGAGCTGGACTGATGCGGGCATGGCGCTGTGCGCCCGGTTCGGCTTCCGTGGGGCCAACAACATGCTGATACCGGTGAACGCCTGGGCACGCGCCGAACTGGGCGCGGAGCCGCTCGAGCAGGCCGAGCGCATCTCTGAAGCGCTCGTGGCACTCGGAGCCAACCGCCACCAGCACGTCATGGCCCAGTGGCTCGTGCTGTTGGTGGAGGTGGAGCTCCGAGCCGACCGGCCGCGCGAGGCCGCACGACGTCTCCAGGAGACCCGCGACGTCGTCGCCGCGACCGGGGAGCGTGTCTACGACCCGCAGATCGCTCGGGTGGAGGCGCTCGTGTCCGCACGGCTGCGCGACGAACGGTTGGCCGGGGTCTGAGCGGCTCGCCGGCGGTCTCGCCACACCGGTTCCGATACGGCTCGCGGGCGAGGTCACGACGCCGGGTCCGATACGGCTCGCCGGCGGGGTTCGCGACGCCGCCGGGTCCCATGCGGCTCACACTGGTGGTGGGATCGGGTGGTTGGACACGAACCGGTCGCTCGGGTCGTACGCGCCCTTCACCGCTCGGAGGCGCTCGGAGCGCTCCGGTCCGAAGAGCCGGGTGGGGTCGACCGGACGGTCGGCGAGGTTGAGGTACTGGCTGCCCGCGTCCCAGGGGGCCGTCGCTTCACGCAGCGCGGTGAGGGAGGCGCCGACGGCCCCGGCCCGTTCCGCCGTCGACGGCACCCCCATCGCGTACATGGCGTAGCCGGCCTCGAGGCGGTCGAGGACCCCGTGAACGGGCAGGCTGCGCGAGAGCGCACCGCCGAGGTGGCGGAGGTCCACGGCCGCCAGCGGACACGCCGTGCCCGGCCCGGTGCTCGACAGGATCGCGTCGAGCGTGGCGTCGGACAGCGCGTG
>SKTG01000136.1 GCA_007118045.1 Nitriliruptoraceae bacterium | reverse complement strand
TGGACCGTCCTCGGTCGCGTCCGGCCGCCAGTGGTCGAAGACCTCGGCGACGATCCGTCGGGCGGCCTGCTGCGCGGGCGTGTCGGGCTCCGGTGCCGCCGGAGCCGCACCCTGCGGGATCGGCCGGAACCCGGCTGCCGCGCTCGGGGACGTCGCGGCGCGAGCCTCGATCTCGTCGACGATGCGGCGAGCGAGTCGGCGAGCGTCGTCCGACACGTGGGTACCTCCGAGACGCGGCAACGCCGAGCGCGCTGCGTGGAACGCGCCAGTGCGCGATCGACCGCCACTGTACGGCCCCGATGGCCGGCTACGGCCGGTCGATAGGCTACCGCCATGTGCGGTCGATACCTGTCCCTTTCCACGCCCGAGGCACTGGCCGAACACTTCTCCATCGACGAGGTCCGGACCCCGCCGCTCGAGCCCCGGCACAACGTCGCTCCGACCACGGACGTGTACGCCGTCATCGAGGACGAGGACCGTCGTCTGGGCACGTTGCGGTGGGGGTTCGTCCCCCCGTGGGCGAAGAGCCTCAAGGACGGGCCCCGGCCGATCAACGCCCGGCTCGAGTCCGTGGCGACCTCGAAGATGTTCGCTCCGAGCTTCGAACGACGTCGCTGCCTGCTCCCGGCCGACGGCTTCTACGAGTGGCTCGACCGCGGTGAGGGACGGCGCAAACAGCCCTACCACCTCGCCGACCGGGACGGCGCACCCCTGGCGTTCGCGGGGATCTGGTCCGTGTGGCGCGACCGCTCGCAGGAGGACGCCTCCCCGCTGTTCAGCGCGGCGATCGTGACCACCGAAGCCCGCGGGACCATGAGCGAGATCCACGACCGGATGCCCGTGATCCTGCCCTCGAACCTCTGGCGGGACTGGCTGACGGCGGGTGAGGACGATGCCCCCCACCTGCTCGACGCGGTGGCCGCCATGCCACTGCCCCGCCTGACCGCGACACCGATCACGGACCGGGTCAACTCCGTGCGCAACGAGGGCTCCGAACTGCTCGAGCCCGGAACCGTCGCGGACTGAAACCCACCGCTCCGTACGCGTGGCCCGATCGGGGTCGCGGCGCGACGGTCAGCCGCCGTCCGAGGCCGCGATCCACTCCACGGAGCCCGACGCGGCCGCCAGGACCCACGCCGAGCCCTTCGGGACGGCCTTGCGGGTCAGGTCGAGGCTCGGTGGCACCCGACGACCCTGCCGGGCGACCACCGTCGCCACGAGCGCCGGCAGGATCTCACCGTGTGAGCACACGATCACGGGCGCGCCCGGGTGCGTCTTCGTGAGCTCGTCCACCACCGCCATCGCCCTGGCCCCGAGCCAGGCGGCGTCGGGCCAGCCGTCCCGCGAGGGCAGGGGTGGCTCCACCTCGGCGAGCCGCTCGTCGGTGGTGAGCTCACGGTCGTACGCCTCCGCGAGGGGCTCGAGCGTGCCGACGCACCGCGTCGTGGGGCTCGACACCAACATCGCCTGCGGCAGCCGGTGCCCGCCGATCGCGGACGCCAGCGACCCCGGCAGGCCGGCGGCCTGGTCACGGCCTCGCGCATCCAACGGGCGACCGCGGTCGGCGACCTGATCGGCCCAGCGTTCCCCGGCGTGGCCGTGGCGGACGAGCACCAGAGGGTTCGCGATGCGCTCGGGATGGTCGGGCGCGGGGCTCACGTCACACCGCCCAGCCGCTCGCTCCGCACCCAGGACGTCGACGCGCGTGACGTCGACGCCCGTGACACCCACGCCCGCAACGCGGTCACCTGTGGCGCGGCCACCCGCGAAGCCGACACTCGCGACGCTGGCATCGCCCCACCCTCCCTCACCGGGTCCTCCACCGACCGAGTCGTCCCGGCCGCGTTCCCCTCGTCCGAGGCTAGTGCTCTCGCGGAGCCGGCGAGCGGACCGCGGGCGGCGCGCCGCGCTCAGCGGCTCCAGGCACGGTCACGGCGCGGACCTCCTCGGCCAGTCGGCTGGCGTCCCGGGCCCGGGCAGCGAGCCCCACACCGTCGAAGGCTGCGCCACCGAGGTGCAGGCCGGCGGGTGCCTCCGTCTCGAGGTGGGTGCGGATCCGGTCGAGTCGGGCGTGGTGACCGACGTCGTACTGCGGCAGCGCGGCCGGCCAACGAACCAACCGCCGCTCGCGGGCCGGGCGTGCCAGTCGCAGAGCCCAGCGGACCTCCGCGTCGACGCGCTCGAGCACCTCGTCGTCGTCGAGGCTCAGGGCGCCGGGGTCGTCGACGCGCCCGACCGACGCGCGGAGCACGAAGCGGTCCGGTGCAGCCTGATGAGGCCACTTCCGCGAGCTGACCGTGACCGCTTTGACGAGGCGGCCTTCGGAGCGTGGCACCAGGATCCCGCTGCCAGGTGGCACCCGCTGCGCGTCCCGCGGGTCGTAGGCGAGCGCGACCACGCCGACCGAGGCGCTCCTGATCCCCGCGAGCTCCCGGGCCACCTCGGGCAGCGTGGACGCGAGCAGGTCCGCCGCGACCGCGGGCGGGACAGCGAGCACGACGGCGTCGAACGGCTCCGTGCCCGTGTCGAGCCGCACCCGCCAGCGCCGGCCGTCGTGCGCGAGACCACGGATCGCGGTGCCGACCCGGACCTGTGCGCCGAGCTCGTCGGCCAGTCGATCGGTCAAGGTGCCCAGACCACCGCGCAGCGTCTTGAAGACGGGGCGGTCGTCGCCGACCGCCCGCTCACGGTGCGCCGCCAGCCCTCGCAGCAACGACCGGTGCTCCCGTGCGGCGGACCAGACCGGCGGGGCGGCCGCTTGCGCGGACAGCGAACCCGCGTTCCCGGCGTAGACGCCGGCGAGGAGGGGCTCGACCAGCCGGTCGACCACGGCGGGGCCGAACCGCTCGCCGACCAGATCGGCGACGGACCGGTCCCCCGGGACCTGCCGACGGGGCAGCAGAGGCTCGACCGCCGCCCGGGCCAGCTCTGCCGGCCGAAGGGCCCCGCTGCGCGCGAGGGGTCGTAGCTGCGCCGGAACACCCAGCACGGTGGCGGCGGGCAGTGGTCGCAGCCGTCCACGCAGCCACAGCCACACCTGGCCCGTGGCCGGAGCCACCATGTCGTCGTCGCCGAAGCCGACCTCACGGGCCAGACGCTCCGCTTCGGGCTGCCGGGCGAGGAAGGCGTCGGCCCCCACGTCCAACGGTTCACCGGCGAGCTCGATGGTGTGGATCTGCCCGCCGACCCGGGACGCGGCCTCGAACACCTCGACCTCGACGTCGTCCCGCAGATGCCATGCCGTGGCGAGGCCGGTGAGCCCGCCACCGACGATCGCGACCCGGCGCGCCGTCACGACGCCGCGGGCCCGTGCGGCCCGCTCGCCGCCGGGTCGTCATCGCCCAGCTCGTGGTCGGCCACGGTCATGACCACCTCGGTGAGCAGATCGAGCTGCGTGGCCCGGCCGAGGTCCGCGGTGGTCAGGCGGATGCCGAGGGACTCGGCTGTGGCCAGCAGTGCGGGGTCCCCGCCCGTACCGGGAGCGACGGGGCACTCGACGACGTCGGTCCTGCCGTGCGCCTCCACCACGGACGTCAGAGCGGTGACGGCCGTCGGCGTGCGGGTCTCGCCCCTCCAGGCGATCGAACGGGAGGGCAGTTCGATCCGTCGCGCGAGCGCCTCGGCCACCTCACGGAGGAAGACGACGTCCTCCGGCTCGGTGTCGGGGCCGGGGTCGGGGGCGGTGATCAGCACGTGCGCGCCGGCCTGCGCGCCCGGGGTTATCGCCTGCGCCAACGCCGCGTGCAACGCCGGCAAGGCGTGCCAGGAGACCACCCCGGTGTAGGCCGGCAGGCTCGCCGAGCCCTCGGCGTGCACCTCGGGCGCGACCGGCCACGGCACCGCGGCGACACCGACGACCAGGGCGCCATCGAGACCGAGCCGATGGGCGACGTCGAGGTGATCCTCGACGGACGAGCCCGCGACGGGAAGGCCCGTCCGCTCCGACAGCGGTGCCGCGAGGTCGCGGCCGCCCAGCAACGCGACGGCCAGGTCAGTGGCCACCGTCGTCTCCGTTCCCAACGTCCGTCGCCACGTCCCTCGCGGCCAACTCCGGCTCGGCGGCCCGTCGTGCCCCGGCCACCGCGTCGCGGGGCTCGCCGGCCCGGACGACGGGTACCTCGTCGCCCTCGACGGACCCGTGCGCGGCCGGCACCGGCGCACCCGTGCGCTCGCCGTCGGTGCGCCCCTCACGGTGGACGAGTTCGACCAGCCGCTCCAGCACGGCCGGATCCGTCTCCGGCATCACCCCGTGACCGAGGTTGAAGACGTGGTCGGGGGCCCCGGCGGCGCGCTCGAGCACGTCCCTGGCCCGCTCGGCCACCTGGTCCCAGGGGCCGAGACAGACGGCGGGTTCCAGGTTCCCCTGGAACCCCACGCCACGTGGGATGCGAGCACGTCCGACGTCCAGCGGCACCCGCCAGTCCACGCCGACCACGTCGGCACCGGCTGCGGCCATCGCGCCGAGCAGCTCCCCCGTACCGACCCCGAAGTGGATGCGGGGCACGCCGAGGTCCTCCAGCTCCTCGAGCACCCGGGCGCTGTGCGGCCGGACGTGCCGGTCGTAGTCGACCGGGTCGAGCACCCCGGCCCACGAGTCGAACAGCTGCACGGCGGAGGCGCCGCGCTCGACCTGGGCCCGAAGGCTCGCGATCGTGAGCGCCGCCAGCTTGTCCAGGAGGCGGTGCCACGTCATCGTGTCGCGGTACATCAGCGCCTTCGTGCGGCTGTAGCTCTTGGAGGGGCCACCCTCCACGAGGTAGCTGGCCAGCGTGAACGGGGCCCCGGCGAAGCCGATCAGCGGCACGTCGAGGGCCTCGACCAGCAACGAGACGGTGTCGAGGACGAAGGGGAGATCCGCCTCGGGTTCGAGGGCGCGCAGCCGCGCGAGATCGGCGGTCGTGGTGAACGGCTCCTCGACGACGGGACCGACACCCGGCCGGATAGTGACACCGATGCCGAGCGCGGCCGCCGGCGTGACGATGTCGGAGAAGAGGATCGCCGCGTCGGTGCCGTAGCGACGGACGGGCTGCAACGTGACCTCCGCAGCGAGCTCCGGGGTGTGCACCACCTCCTCGAAGCTGTGCCGCTCGCGGATCGCCCGGTACTCGGGCAGCGCCCGCCCCGCCTGACGCATGAACCACACCGGCACGGTGTCGTGCGGTTCGCCGCGACAGGCGCGCACGAACGCGCTGTCGGCGTGCCGTGCGCGCACGACGGCAGCATCGGTCACGGTCGGTCCCGTTCGGTCGTGAAGGCTCGGCAACGTACCGCTGCCGGCCCTCCCCGGTCCTCGCCAGAAGGCTTCCGCGGTCGCGACGCTCCAACTAGCGTTCCTGCGGTCACCGGGAACTCACGGGGGAACGACCAGCGACCAGGACCGGGAGACGTACATGAGACTCAAACGGATCGGGATACCCGCCCTCGTGGTGGGGCTCGTGGTGGGGCTCAACGCCCTGCCCGCGGTGGGGGACGAGCACGACGACGTCATCGACGTCACGCTGTTGCACGACACCCACTTCCACGGCAGCTTCGGCGACGCCGAGCCACGTGCCGCGGCGTGCGTGGACGACCCCGAGGACGCCGGCTTCACGGACGTCAGCGCCGGCAACATCCATCTGCGCAACATCAACTGCGCCGCCTCGCTGGAGATCCTCCGAGGCGTCGGTGGTGGCGAGTTCGACCCGCGGGGAGCGGTCACCAGGGCCCAGGCCGCCACGTTGGTGGCCGGTGCGCTGAGCGAGTCGGGCGTGTCGCTACCGGACGGACCGGACCCGTTGCCCTTCACCGACGCGGTGAACAACGTCCACGCGAGCTCGATCGGCAGCCTGGCCGAGCTCGGCGTGATCCGGGGACGCACCGCGACCACGTTCGCTCCCGAGGCACCCGTGCGTCGCGACCAGCTGGCATCGATGCTCGTCCAGGCCGCCGAGGTCGGGCTGCACAGCGACGTCGACGCCGCCAGCTCACCGTTCGACGACATCGACGGCAACACGCACGAGGCCAACATCGACGCCGCCTACGAGCTCGGCCTGATGGTCGGCCGCACGGGCACGACCTTCGCACCGGCTGGCGTAACCTCCCGTGAGCAGGCCGCGTCGACCGTGGTGCAGCTGGTCGATCGCGTGCTGCCGACCGGTCCCTCGACGGTCAACATCGCCCGCTACATGGGGCTGATCGCGGACATCAAGGCGGACGACGACAACGCCCTTTTCGTCGGCAACGGTGACGACATCGCGCCCTCCGTGCTCGGCAGCGTCTTCGCCGGTGAGCACATGATCGAGGCACTCAACGCCTCCCCGATGGACATCAACACGCTGGGCAACCACGAGTTCGACTTCGGCCCCGACGTCGCTCGGGACCGCGTCGCGGACAGCGAGTTCCCGTGGGTGAGCGCCAACGTCAGGAACGTCGAGAACACCGGCGAGCCGTTCGCCGCCGACCAGGGCGTGGACTTCTACGAGATCATCGACGTCGACGGTGTCGCCGTCGGCATCACCGGGCTCGGCCCGCAGGACATGCCGGCCGTGACGTCGCTGACGCGCGACGGTGACGAGTCGGGGGCCGAGCACATCGACATGATCGATGCCATGCAGGAGGTCCTGCCGATGATGGAGGACGCCGGCGCCGACGTCATCGTGGTGGCCTCGCACCTGTGCGGGA
Source organism: Nitriliruptoraceae bacterium (assembly GCA_007118045.1). Classification (GTDB taxonomy): domain Bacteria; phylum Actinomycetota; class Nitriliruptoria; order Nitriliruptorales; family Nitriliruptoraceae; genus SKTG01. Next base: position 6,531 of record SKTG01000136.1, on the reverse strand, counting down.
CGGACGCTCGCGTGCTCGCGGACGCGGTCGACGGCATCGACGCCATCGTGGGAGACCACTGCGCCGAGGTGCTGGAGGAGCCGGAGATCATCAACGACACGATCGTGTCGTTGGCCGGTGACGAGTTCGACTGGCTCGCCGAACTCACCTTCAGCGTCGTCGACGGGCAGGCCCAGGTGGACGACCTCTCGTTCACCCTGCACGACGTGACCCACGTCCACGAGGGCGATCCGGAGATCCAGGAGATCGTCGACCGCTGGGAGGCCGAACTCGACGAGGCGCTCGGTGAGGTCATCGGCTTCCGGGAGAACGATTGGGACGTCACCCAGGCGGCCGTCCGCAGCGGGGAGACCGGCTTCGCGAACTACATCGTCGACAGCATGCGCATGCAGGTGGACGCGGACGTGGGCCTCACCAACGGCGGCGGCATCCGCAGCGACCAGGTCTACCCCGGTGGCGAGGACATCACCCTGCGCGACGTCTTCGCGATCCTGCCCTTCGGGAACACGGTGGTGAAGACCGAGGTCACGGGTGCCACGATCCTGGACGCGCTGGAGCACGGCGTGGCCGCCGGGACCCCGCAGGGCCGCTTCCCGCACGTCAGCGGCATGGCCTACGTGTGGGATCCGGACGCCGAATCCGGTGATCGCATCGTCGAGGTCACCGTCGACGGTGAGCCGTTGGACGAGGGCGCGATCTACTCCCTCGCCACCAACGACTTCATGCTCGGTGGGGGCGACGGCTACGACATGCTCGCCGACGGGGACGTGGTCATCTCACCGGAAGGCGCGCAGCCGATGCTGGACGCCGTGACCGACCGGATCCAGGAGGAGGAGAACGTCACCGTGGAGACCGACGGCCGGATCAGCCGCACCGACGACTGATCGAACCTCACGGTGGGTCCCCAGCGGGGGCCGGGTCCTGACGGGCCCGGCCCCCGTCGCCGTCCAGCCAGGGGGCAGGTCGGGGACACCGATATCGGCTCCGCAGCCCGGACCGTGCCGGAGCCGACGGGGACCCGCGGACGGAGGGCCCTCAGCGCGGGTACTCGAAGTGCATGTAGTCGACCAGGGTGTTCCAGCGCGCGCCCCAGGTCCATCCCAGAGCGTCGAACTCCTCGACGACCGGTTCCCCTTCGAGCAGCATGCCCGCCCGCACGTTCGAGCGGTCGAGGTAGGGCTCGCCCTCCGGCGGCAGGATCGTGCCGCCGCGTTCGTACGGGTTCTGGATCGGGTTGAGGTCGATCGCGGTCCCGTAGCTGTGTTCCGAGAAGCTGTCACCACCCGTGATCTGCCGGCAGTTGAACGCGTGGCTGGTGTTCGCCGCCATGATGGCGTCGTCGTCGCCGTCGTAGCGGTACGCGGGTTCGACGGCTTCGAGCGGGAAGTCCTCGTCGAAGATCGTGGCGAAGACCTGCTCGAGGTCGTCGACGACCGACGCGTTGACGATCAACTCACCCCGCTGCAGGCGTCCTTCGAAGTCGCGGTGGTTGAGCTCGACCAGGCGGAGCTGGTCCAGGCCGACGGGACAGCTCGAGTCCCAGGTGGTCCCGGTCATGGCCTCGCGCACCGATGCCGGGACCGGCCCGGCGTCCCAGCGGAAGGTCGGCTCCGGTGGCAGCTCGAGGCGGTCGTCGCCGACGAAGCGTTCCAGCAGACCGGCGAGGATGGTCGCGCCCTGCTCGCGTCGCAGTGTCGCGGTGGGCTCGAAGGTCCCGTCGTCGCGGCCCCGTACCAGGCCCGCGTCCGCCGCGGCCGCGACGACACGCTCGTGGACCCCGTCGACGTCGCTGAAGCCGTGGTCACCGGCGGGGAGCTCGTCGTCCTCGAGCCACTCGATGGCCCGCACGACGAACGCCGCGAACTGCTCGCGGGAAACCGGATCACGTGGCGCGGCATCGCCGTCGGCGTCGCCGGTGTAGACGCCCGCCGCGGCCAGACGCTCGATCGCGTCCTCGTGGGTGGTGCCGACGGCGTCGTCGAACGGTGGTTCCTGCGGTCGCGGCAGCTCCGCTCCCGCTTCCTGGAGCACGCGGGTCAGCAGGGTGGCCATCTGCCCGCGCTGGACCGGGGCCGCGGCGCCGAAGCTGGTCGGCGTGCGGCCCTCCGCGACCCCGTACCACAGCAGGCACCGGATCCCGTCACCGTGGATGCCCGAGGTGTCGCGCAGCGCCGTGTCCGGCAGCGACTCGCGCGGACACGCCTGCGAGCCATCCTCCGCGGCGGCCTCGGTGTCCGTCGTGGCCATGACCGTGGTGACCATCGCGAGGACCAGCGCCGCGAGCATCCAGGCTCGCGATCGCCACCTCGCCGGCGCCGTCTCCATCGTTGCCATGTGCGTCTCCCGATCGGTGGCGTGCAGTCTCACAACCCGACCGGGGATCGCACCACCATCCGTGGTCGGTCATGCACCGTACGCGCGGCCAGGGTGGTGCTGACAGCGTCGAACGCGCGACCCGAGCGCGTTCGAACGGTCGGTCTGCCTATGCTCCGGCGAGACCGGTCGCCGCTGGCCGGCCAGGGGGGCCAGCTCGTGACCGCATCCACTCTCCGTCCCGGACGGCGTCGTCCGCTAGTCGGACTCCTCGCCGCCACCTCGGCGTTCCTGCTGCTGGCCACCACGGGCGCGGCCGCCGTCGATGCACGCGGGATCGACCGGGCCTGCCTCGGTGACACCGCACAGGTCCAGGCCTTCCTGGATGTGACCGGGGGTGCCCACGAACCAGCGATCAACTGTCTGGCCGCGTTCACCATCACCTCGGGCACGGGGGTGGTCGACGGGCAGCGGACCTACAGCCCCGGCAACGCCGTCACGCGGCAGCAGTTGGCCAGCTTCGTCCAGAGCAGCCTCTGGCAGGTCCGCACGACGGTCTTCACGTTCCCCGAGTGGGAACACGACACCACCGACGCGTTCTCCGACGTGAGCGACCTGCACCGCTTCGCGGTCAACCAGCTGGCCGACCTCGGGATCGTGCAGGGACGCGCCGACGGCACCTTCGGCGGCAGCAAGGAGGTCACTCGGGCCCAGGTCGCCACGTTCCTGGTCCAGGCGATCGAGGAGGTGACGGACACCGAGCTGCCGCGCGACGCCAGCTTCGCGGACGTCGACGGGATCCATGCCCCGAACGTGGAGAAGCTCGCCTCGATCGGGGTCGTGACCGGCACCGGCCCGGACACCTACGAGCCCCACGCCCCGCTGTCCCGGGCACAGATGGCGTCGGTCCTGGCGCGAAGTCTCGACCACCTCGCGGAGGTGGACGCCCTCTACGGCCTGGATTACTCGCTGGGCACGTTCGCGCAGCTCGGGCTCACGGACGTACGCACCGGCGTCCACGAGGCGCCGGACCGGGATCGCGTGACCTTCGAGCTGCGAGGCAGCGACGAGCTCGCGGGATGGCGTGTCCGGTACGTGGACGAGCCCTGGGCCCAGGGCACGGGTGACGACGTCGACGTCCGCGGCGAGGCGGTGATCCAGCTCGACCTGATGGGCCTGGCGTGGCCGTTCGATCTGCCCGACGAGCTCCAGGACCAGTTGTTCGACGAGCCCTTCGATCCGATCGCCGCCGACGGCGAGGGCATCGTGGAGATCGTGGACGATGCCTTGTTCGAGGGGTACCGCCGGGTGTTCATCGGCACGACCGACGACCTGCCGTTCACGGTCGGTCGCACCAGCGACCCCCAGACGGTGTACATCGACGTGGAGCACCCGCCAGCCGACTGACGTGCTAAGGGCACCGACGTGCTCGCCTGAACGACGCGTCACGTCGAGGGCGAGCGTCACGGTGCCGAGCTCGGCGAACGTGCCACCCGGCCGGATCCGCCCGGCTCTGGCGCCGGACGGATCGACCGATCACGGTGGGTCGGGCGCGTCGCCTGTGGACCTCACAGGCCCGGGTCGGCACCTCGAAGCATGGTGGCCAGCTGCGCTCGCGTCACCTCGGCTCCCGGCCGGAACGTGCCGTCACCGAAGCCGCCGACGACGCCTGCCTCGCTCAACGCGGCGATGCCGTCGGCGTGGACGTGGTCCCCGGGCACGTCGTCGAACGTCGGTGCCTGCTCGGCCTCCAAGCCGTAGGCCTGCGCGAGGATCGTGGCGAGCTGGCCGCGCTCGACGTGGTCGTCCGGTCCGAACGTGGCCGCGTCGTAGCCGCTGACCACGCCGGCTTCGGCGACGGCGTTGATCGCGGGGGCGTGCACGTTGTCGGGATGGACGTCGTCGAAGTGGTGCTCGTCGGCCGCGGGCAGGTCCAGGGCCCGATGGACGAACGCCGCCGTGTGTGCCCGGCTGATCGGCTCGTACGGCCGGAAGGTCCGGTCGGGGTACCCGGTGGTGATGTCGGCGTCAGCGAGCACGTGGATCGAGTCCCGGTGCGTGTGACCGCGCAGCACGTCCACGAAGATCCAGTCGTCGTGGACGGGGACGCCGTATCGCTCGCCGAGCGTGTCGCGCTCCCACGAGAGCGGCCAGCCGTGGGGGTCACAACCCTGGAGATCGATGGACTGCTGCTGCATCACCGGCGCCGGCTCGCCCGCTCCGGGGCAGTCGAAGTGACCGAAGCCGAGGAAGTGACCGACCTCGTGGTTGATCAGGTACTGCCGGTAGGTGGTGAGGTCACCGCCCGCCTCCCGCCAGGCCGGCGTGGCGTCGCGCCAGTTGCGATCGTTGATCAGGACGTCGTCACCGACCCGGCAGCTGTAGTTCGGGCTGCACACCTCGTGGGCGTCGTCGACCGCCTGCGGCGAGGCGAGGATCAGGTTGAACTCTCCGCCCGAGCTGACCCGCTGGAAGGCGAGGCTGCCCCCGAGCGTCCACCCGCGGGCGTCACCGAGGATCTCCCGCGCGATCGCGGCGAAGGCGCCCGGATCCGCGGCCACCTGACCGCGCGTCTGCACCTCGTAGGTGAAGGTCCGCTCAGCCGCCTGTGCGGTCGAGAGCTCTTCGGCACCGCCCTCGTCAGCTGTCGCGCCGGTACTGGGTCCGGCGATGGCCGCTGTCCCGGGTAGCACCAGCAGCAGGGCGAGGACCAGGCTCATCAGGGGGGTTCGCAGAAGCATGCGGCAACTCCGTCGTCGACGGTCTCCGGTGTCCAAGGACGTGCCCACGCAGCCCGTCCTGTGGCCGTCCAGCGTGACGACCGGATCGGCTGTTCGCCACCTCGTCGGACGCGGTCGTCGCCACCATCGGTGGTGACGACCGCGCCCCCATCACGCTCCGAGTGCGTCGCCGGCGGACGGAGGGAGCGGCGAACCGTGTCCACTCCGTCACGCGCCGTTCGTGCCGCCCTCGGTGCGCGGCCCCAGCGGGACGTAGTCTGCGGACACCTGAGCTCGGCCGCCCCATCAATCCGGATGGTTCACCGCGGACGCTGATCGCGAGCGATCGCGGGTGAACCCGAGACACGGATGACGCGATCATCGGCACCGTCACGAGCATGTGACGGCTCTGAGGCACCGTCGACGAGCGTGCGACGGCTCTGGCTCGCCTGAGGGCGGCTGTGTAGGCTTCTGGTCGAGCGACCACGAGCGGGGGTGGCTGTGGACGGGGTGGGTGCTGCGGTCGGGGCGCACTCGTCGGCGGGACGTTCTTCATGCTCCTCGTCGTCGTGGTGCTCGGTCTGTGCGTCTATCTCCTCCCGACCCTGGTCGCGCGAGGCAAGCCGAACTTCGCCGCCGTCCTCGTCCTGAACCTCTTCCTCGGCTGGACGCTGGTCGGTTGGGCCGTCTCCCTGGCTCTGGCGGTGACCAGCCCGGCGCGCCCATGCATCATCGTCCCTCAGCCCACGGCGGCACCGCTCCCTGGTTGGTACCCCGGCCCCTACCCCGACAGCGGCGTCGTTCAGCGCTACTGGACGGGACGGCGTGGACCGGCCACGACTACGGCCCGACCGTTCCTCCTCCCCCAGGCCTCTCGTCCGGTGAGGGCCACGAGCTGCCACCAGGTCGACCCGAGGCTTGAGGCGGGCGAGTTCGGCTCCGTCCTTCTGCAGCCCGTCCCCGCAACCGGGCTTTCGGGTGCGGGAGCGACCATCGCTGCCGGTGGTAGGCGTGATGGCCTACTCCGGCTCGTACCGGCTCGAAGGCGGCCTGAGGACGGACCCCTGACCCTTCGAAGCTCTGGTTTCTGGTTCCGCGACACGTCCGGTGGTTTCCCCAACCCTGCAGGACGGGCGTTGTCGAACATGCGTACTGCCGTTACCATGTACCCGACGGTATATCGATGCTATACACCTCGGTGAGGGAGGTGCACGGTGGAGACCCGGGGGAACTGGTCGGCGACGCGAGCGACGATCTCGCGTGCCGCGACCCGGGCGGTCCCGCTGGGCCGCACTGCTGCGCCCGGGCAGGACCGCCGCGGCGTCGGGCCGCGTCGGCGCTCCGGCCGCAGCGCTACCACCCACAGCTCCACCAGCCGTGGTGACACCACCCGCAGCGCCACCACCCGCAGCGCGACCATTCCACGCGAGACCACCGGTGGCGGTCCGTCCCGTCGGGGCGTAGCTCGCGGGAGCGGATCTGACCGGCTGGAGCTGCG
>SKTG01000497.1 GCA_007118045.1 Nitriliruptoraceae bacterium | reverse complement strand
GTCGGTGGCCCGGCGGTGTGCCGTCGTCATGATCGACGTACCGGGCCGAGCCGAGAGCGGATACTCGGTGCGTCCGCGCTCCCCACGGCTCCTAGAGCTCGGCGTAGGAGTGGAGCCCGACCACCACGTAGTTGGCGATGAGGTAGGTCCCCATGAGCACCACGAAGGCGGCGATGCCTATCCAGGCCGCCCGTCGCCCACGCACGCCGCGGGTCGCCCGGGCGTGCAGGTAGCCGGCGTAGGCGATCCAGGTCAAGAACGCCCCGGTCTCCTTCGGATCCCAACCCCAGAAGCGGCCCCACGAGATCTCCGCCCACATCGCGCCGGCGATCGTGCCCACCGTCCAGAGCACGAACGCGAACGCGATCGTTCGATGCGCGAGACCGTCCAGCGTCGCGGTCGCCGGCAGGAACGGCACGAACCACCGCGCCAGGAGCGCCGTCGCGACCATGACCAGGTTGACGGAGAGGAAGCGGGACACCCCGGCGGCCGTCGAAGCCTCGCTGTACCAGAACACCCACGAGACCAGCGAGGTGCCGAGGAACGTGCCGACCGCCAGCCTCAACACCGGGATGCCCTTGCGCAGCTCGTCCCGGTAGGCGCGGGCGTGCTCGCGTTCGACCTCGTCGTCGTCGGGTCGCTCGCCGTGGGGCGTGGGGTCACCCGGCCCGTCCGGTCGCTGCTCCAGGTCGCCGATGTAGGCCGCACCGACCGTCGACCCGCCGGACCTCGCCGTCGTCGCGGCGGCCACCGACCGTTCCGCGGTGTCGCGCAGCAGGTAGAGCGCGTTGAAGACGAACGCCGCGGCGAAGATGCCCATGGCCGCGACCAACAACGAGACGTGGAACGGCCGCCACCACGTGTCGAGGATCGGCATGAGCGGCCCCGGATCCGCGTACATCAACAGCGCCAGGGCGAGCACGAGCGAACCGCCGAGCAGCACGAACCCGTTCAGTTCCGGCCGCCGGCGCACGAACTGCAGGTAGACCAGGCCGGTGACCACCCCGACGAGGGCCATCAACGAGGTCACCTCGAACATATTGCCGAGCGGCAGCCGGTCCTGGGCCAGTCCACGGACGATCTCGTGGGCGACGTGCGTGCCGATCCCGATCACCGCGAGGACGCCGCCGACCAGCTGGGCGCGGCGACCGCGCCGTCGCTCCTCGCGGCGACCGACGGTGGTGGTCAGGGCGTAGAGGTAGAAGAAAGCGGCACCGAGGTAGAGCAGCAACGTCGTCGGCGAGTACAACAGACGGGACAGCTCGACCAGCTGGTCCTGGCTCATGGGCGTACGACCTCGTGATCATCCGGAGTGTTGGGGTGGGGGGTGTCGGTCGGGTCGGGTGGACCCGGCTGCCGTCCGGGCGGGGTCCCCTCGCCCGGACGGTGGTCGTGCTCGACCGCGGTCGACAGCTCCTCGAACAGCTCGGCGTGCTCCACTTCGAACGCCTCGGGCCGTTGGAACGCCCGGCCCGCGACGGTCACCACGGTACGGCCGGTCTCCTCGTCGTGCCGGGCGAGCACCCACAGACGCCGACGGTAGGCGTACAACGAGGCCACGAGCCCCACGACGAGCAGCACCGCTCCACCGAGCAGTGCGGGGATCGCCGGGCGCGAGCTGACCTGTAGGCCGGCCCACCGCCGCAGCTCCGGGAAGGCGATCGTCACGTCGCCGACCTCGATCCGTTGCCCGAGGCGCAGGTACGCGCCACCTTCCGACTCCAGCGCGCTGGTGTCGAGCTCGTTGAGCGTCTGCTGCGTTGCCCCGAGCTGCAGGTCCCCGCGCCACTGTCGGAACAACAGCATCGGAGCGTCGTCCCACGGGGCCCCGGTGGGGATCGGGCGTCCGGTCTCGTCGTCGTCGGGCGCGAAGGGGTAGAGGAAGATCTCGAGGCCGACATCCGGATCGGCGGCGGGAGCCTTCACGGCCCCGCGGTACGCCCCGCCGTCCTCGACCTGCGGCGTGATGAACCCGTCGTGGACGACCTCCCCGTCGACCTCGACCACGACCCGTGGGGCGTACCCCCAGTCGAGCTGGGTGACCTGCATCCCCTCGACGTCGATCGGTCGGTTGCTGTCGATGGTGGCCTCGTAGGGCTCGCCCTCCTCGGGGGTGATCGTGACCTCCGAGCGGAACTCCGTCGGTTGACCCGCCCCCGCCGCCATGGGGTCGCGCACCCAGTCGACGTGGAACTCGTCGAGGTCGAGCCGCCAGCCGGCGTGATCGCCCTCACCGAACCAGCGCCCCGGCGCGTAGCTCCAGTACGACACCGCGGTGTCACGGAAGCCGGGTTCGCCCTCGACGACGCCGCGTTGGCCCTCGAACGTCATCAGCTGGCCGAACACGATGGCACCGAGCAGGACGTAGAAGCTGAGGTGGAACAGCAGGCTGCCCCCCTCGCGGCTGACGAGCCCCTTCTCCGCGGCGACCTGGTCCGGTTTCCGGGCGTGCGCGGGCGTCGCTGCGCTGGCGGCGTCGCCAGCGGTGGCCGATGGGTCGATCGGGCCGGTGCGCACGCGCCAGCGCCGCCGCCGGAGCAGCTGCGTGGCGGTGGCGTGCACCTGGTCGGGCGTCGCGTCCGTGACGAGATCGGCGCTGGCGTCCTGCCGGCCGAGGTGTCGGATCAGGGGTGGCTGGCTGCGCCGCACCAGCCTGATCCATGCGCGGATGCGGGGGATCAGGCAGGCCGTCAGGCTCAGGTACAGCAGCAGCAGCAGCGCGTTGAACAGCGGCGAGCCGTAGACGTCGAAGGCCCCGAACGCATCGAGGAGCTGGCTGACGAGCACCCCCGGCCCCGACTCGCCCTCGCGCCACTCGAGCACCGTCGACGGCACGTTGGGTTCCTGCGGCACGAGCGTGCCGATCACGCTCATCAGCGCCAGCGCACCGAGCAGGTACAGCGCGGTCCGCATCCGGGTCAGCCACCGCCAGCCCATGACCACGGAGCTCCACACGAACCCGAGCGGGCCGGCCGGGGCAGGGCGACGGGATCCGCGGACCGGGGGGTTCGCCTGCGGCGGTGGTGCGGAGGCACCCATCAGATCGGCGCCTCGAAGCCCTGGATCATCGGCCGTAGCAGGAACATGAAACGGTCCCAGAGCCCCGTGGCGATGGCCAGGCCGACGGCGACGAGCAGCGTGCCGCCGAACACCTGCAGGCCGCGGGCGTTGCGCTTGAGCAGGTCGAGGGTGCCCGACAGCCGGCGGAACAGCAGCCCGAAGACGATGAACGGCAGCCCCAGCCCCAGGGCGTAGACGAACCCGAGGAACGCGCCTCGCACGGACACCCCGCCCCCGGCCGACACGCTCGCGGACATGGTCAGGATCGCGCCCGCGGCCGGGCCGAGGCACGGGGTCCACCCCACGCCGAAGACGAAGCCGAGCAGCGGTGCGCTACCCAGCCCGCCACTCGGCGCACGGTCGGCGAGGCGCACCTCGCGCCGGAGGGTCCCGAGCGCCATGAGCAGACCCAGCACGGCGACCATCCCGCCCATCACCAGCCGCGCGACCGGGGACCGATCGAGGAAGTTCAGGGTCCCGACCGCGAAGCCCAGCATCATGAAGGGCACGGCGAAGCCGAGCACGAACAGGGTGGAACCGACGGCGACCCGGCCGCGCGCGCGGAGCCCGCCGCCATCGAGGTCCTGCCCGGACAGGCCGGTCATGAACGACAGGTAGCCGGGGACCAGCGGCAGCACGCAGGGGGAGGCGAACGAGACGAACCCGGCGGCGAACGCGATGGCGGCGGCGACGAGCACGTTGGCGTCGAACACGGCTGCCTGGATGGTCTCCGCCACGTCAGGCACCGCTCGCGATCGCGTCGGCGAGGCCGATGGTCTCCCCCGTGCCGATGACGCCGAACACGCGGGCAGCCACCCGTCCCTCGTCGTCGACGAAGATGGTGGTGGGGATCGTCCGGGGACCGACGCCCTCGAAACGCGAGGCGTAGTCGTTCGCGGGGTCGTAGAGCGCGGGGTAGGGGATGTCGAACTCGCGCTCGTGCACCTGCGCGTTCGGGCGCGTGTCCTCGATGTTGACGCCGAGGAAGGCGACCTCGTCCTCGGGCAGCGCCTCGAACGCCTCGTTGAGGTCGGGCTGCTCGACGCGACACGGACCGCACCAGGAGGCCCAGAAGTTCATCACGACGACCCGGCCCTCGAGATCGGCCAACGTCGCCGTCAGCTCCTCGTCCTCCACCAACGGCAGCTCGTCGACGGGTGCCGCGGAACGGTCCTCGACCGGGATCGGGCACAGCCCCTCGCGGACCCCGGCGATGCGTTCGCAGTCGGAGGCCGCGGCATCGCTGCCGGCACAGGCGGCGAGCAGCAGCGTGGCTCCGACGAGCAACGCGCGGGGAGAGAGCACCACGGAGCCTTCCGACCAGCAGCGCCGGCTACCGGCGCCGCCCGCGCCGGGGATGAACGGGTGGACCGCTCAGGGTGCCGTGCGGGCGGGCATGGTGCCAACCCGCACGAGGTCACTGCGCGATGGGTTCCGCGATGCGCTCCGGTTCCTCGACCGCATCGGCGGCGAGCCGCTTGTCGCGCATCTCGAGACGGTCGAGCCACGCGAGGCTGAGCAGGAAGAGGACCAGGGCGATCCCCGTCCAGATCGCCGAGGGGATCCACACGGCTCCGGGGTCGTAGAAGGCGAACCAGTTGGTGGGTTCGCCCACCTCGACGGGATCGAGCGGGATGTCGTCCTCGTCCGTGAACGTGGCCACGGCCTGGAACTCCTGGGTGGCCAGCAGGACCCCCGTCTCCGGGTCCTCGCGCACGAGGGTCTCCCCGACCGGTTCGGCCGAGAAGAACGGCTGCGCGCGGCCGACCGCTTCCTCGGGCTGCTGTGCGGCGGCGTCCTCCTCGAACTGCTGACGGCGCTCCGTACCGATCTGGGCGACCTCGTTGTCGTCGACCGGGAGGAACTGCGCCTCCATGTCCTGCGTGGCCTCGCCGAGCGAGGCCGCCAGCGAGCCGTACCCCGGATCGCCCTCGATCTCCTCGACGGACATCCCCGCCACCCCCGTGAACACCTCGGGGGTCTCGAAGGCGTCCACGTCCTCGATGCCGGTGAAGAACTCGGCGCGAGGTGAGCCCTCCTCGAAGGCGTACCAGCGCTCCGCGTAGTCCCCCGGCGTCTGACCCGGGAGGTGGGTGACGCCCAGACCCTGCGGGATACCTGGTCCACCGAACCACCAGAAGACGCCGAGGAGGAAGGCGAAGCCGAAGAACGCGGTGCCGTAGATGGCCCCGGCCTTCTTGGCCCCGTAGTTGGACCACAACAGGACGAAGACGGAGCCGGAGAGGAACAGCAGCCCGATGGGCACGGCCAGCAACGCCGCCGGGTGATCGGCGGGGATCGCCTCCTCGACCGCGAGGAACAGCAGCTCGGTCACGTCTCGCCCTCTTCCTCGTCGGTGTCGTCCTGTTCGGCCGTCTCACCGTCGTCGGCCGGCTCGTCCTCGTCCCCGGTCCTCGGCGGGCCGCCGATCTGTCCTACGCGCGGGCCCCCGGTCTCCTGCAGGCCCTCGAGGTGGTCGATCACGGCGTCGATGGCGTCGTCGGTGAGCTCCTGGTCGAACGACGGCATCGGCGCCTCGCCTGGCACGTAGCGTCCGACGCGAACCGCATGTTCGACGGCCGCGCGCGCGGACCCGAGCGTCTCGTCGTCCTCGCCCGACCAGCCGTAACGCTCGAAGACGTTCTGCAGCTGGGGGCCGACCCACCCCTCCGCCTCGGCGCCATGGCACCGGGCGCAGTTGTTGTCGAAGACGTCGTCTCCGGAGGCACCGACGAACTCCTGCGCCTCCGGGATCTCCCCGGTCTGCACCGACAGGATGTAGGCGGTGATCTGCTCGAGTTGGTTGTCGGAGTAGGACCCACCCTCCTGGACGCCGAAGGCCTGCATGGGGGTGCCGTCACGCCCGTAGATCAGCGTGAGCATGATGTGCTGGTGAACGTCCTCGACGACCTCGCTGTCCTGGTAGCGCGCCACGATGTTGTCCAGCGCGGGGGCCGGCCAGGGCGCCTCGACGTCGGGGTCCGGGTGGGGAGCGGAACCGCCCTCGAGGTTGACGCCGTGGCAGGCGGCGCAGGCGTTCTGGTACTCCTCGCGCCCGTGCTCCACGTCGGAGGCGTAGAACTCGTCGACGGCGTTGTTGATCCGCGTGGGCTCGATCAGCCAGTACAGCGCCAGGAAGAGCGAGGAGAAGACCGCGAGCGCGACCCCCCAGGCCATGGCGCGTTCCATGCCGGTGGTCTCGAGCTCCTCGTCCGCGTGGTAGGGACGCATGGCCAGCGGGATGTCGGCGTTGCGCTTGGGCCCCTTGCGCTGGCCGGGGCCGACGACGAAGTAGGCGATCCCGAAGCCGACGAGCGCCACGATCAGGATGATGACCGGGACGGCTCCGCTGCCGCCGACGGCGGCGAGGACGGGTGCGATCATGCGGTTGCTCCCTGGCTCAGGCGTCGACGCACGACGGCCCCTCGGGCGACTGCTCGAGGGCGTTCGCGGTACGGGCCGGGCCGGTCAGTTCTTCGCTGAGGTTGACGACGAAGCGGCCGTCGTCGATGAAGGAGACGTAGCGATCGAGTCCGCGCGGTGCGGGGCCACCCGTCCACTCGCCGTAGCGGTTGTAGCGCGAGCCGTGGCACGGGCACTCGAACCACTGCGACGTCTGGCACCACGGCACGCCGCAGCCGAGGTGGGGGCACGACTGCGAGTTGACGGCCATCAGGCCGATGTCGTCGTTGACGACGGCGTGGTCGTCGCCGTAGTTGCGCATCGCCGCCTCGAGCGAGGGCTCCCACATCAGGATCGAGATCCCGCCCTCGGGGATCCGGATCGGAGCGCGCTCCTCCTCGATCTCCTCGATCAGCTCCATCGCATCGCCCAGGTCGACCTCGCCGGCCAGCTCGTCGCCCGGTCGTGGCCACAGGAAGCCGAGCGAGGCCAACCCGAAGCCGCCCAGTCCCGCGCCGACCGAGCCGATGAGGCTGTAGCGCAGGAACGTGCGGCGTTCGACGGGCTTGAGCTCCAGTCGACGCTTGCTCTGTTCTGCCATGGTCGTCTCTCTCGTTCGCGGTACCGGGTCGTCGAGGACCGGCGTTCTCCTACAGCGTGAAGCCCAGCCCCTCGACCCAGGGCCAGACGAACTCGTAGCCGGCACCGCGCAGGAACGAGCCGATGATCACGAGCAGGCCCCAGAAGGCGAGGAAGAACGTGAAGGCCATGTTGGCGACCTTGCGGTTCTCCGGGTGGGCGGATGGGTTCTTGTCGACGTACGGGGCGGCCAGGAGCGCGACCACGAAGACCCCCGGCAGGGTCACGCCGGCCACCATCGGGTGGAAGTAGCGCAGCAGCTCCTGCAGACCCATGAAGTACCAGGGCGCCTTGTTGATGGCCGGCACCTCGTTGGGGTTGGCCAACGATCCCAGCGGGGCATCGAGGAAGAACGAGGCGATGAGCAGCAACGAGCCGGCGGCGAGCAGGGCCACGAACTCCACGAGCAGCAGGTGCGGCCAGGTGTAGACCTTGTCCATCTGTTTCGACTGGACCTGCTGGATGCCGGCGGGCGGGACCAGCGCCAGCAGCCGGTGGGTGTGGTCGCTCGAGGTGGGCACGCCCAGCGAAGCTGGCTCCGAGCCACCGTTGCCCAGGGAGGCGGCCACCCGGGCGGCGCGTTGCTCCGGTGTGAGCCGGCCGCCGGCCGCTCCACCGGCATCGGCCGGCGCGGCCGTCTTGGTGGCGACACCGCCGCCACCTGCGCTCGCCCGGAACTCCTCCAGGGCCTTGGCGTTCTCCTCGGCCGACCGGGGGCCCAGCGACTGTCCTTCGGCGATCTTGGACTTGCGGACCGCGGCGGCCTTGGCCTTGGCCCGCGCGATGCGCTCGTTCTTGCCCTCGCCGATCAGACGGTCGTAGACCTCCTGATCGATCTCGACCTCGTCGCTCATCTCGGATCCTCGTGGGGCCGTGGGCCGGCGTTGGTGGTGGCCGAACGCATCACAGTGGGCCGGAGATGCCGCCGTCCTTGCGGATCCGCCAGAAGTGGACCGCGAGGAAGACGACCGTCACGAACGGGATGAACAGCACGTGCAGGACGTACCAACGGAGCAGGGTGTTGGGTCCGATCTCCACCCCACCGAGGAGCACGAACTGGACCTGCTCGCCGAAGACCGGCGTGAAGCCCATCATCTCGGTGCCGACGGTGACGGCCCACAGGGCCAGCTGGTCCCACGGCAGCAGGTAGCCGGTGAACGACAGCAACAGGGTCAGGATCAGCAGGATCACCCCGACCACCCAGTTGAACTCGCGCGGCGGCTTGTAGGCGCCGTGGTAGAAGACCCGCGCCATGTGCAGGAAGACGGTGAACACCATCGCGTGCGCACCCCAGCGATGGAGGTTGCGCACGAGCTGGCCGAAGGTCACCGAGGCCGACAGCTCGCGCATGTTCAGGTAGGCGACCTCCGTGCCCGCACCGGCCGCCGGGGTGTAGAAGAACATGAGGAAGATGCCGGTGACCGTGAGCAGGATGAACATGAAGAAGCTGAGGCCACCGAGGCAGTACGTGTAGGTCAGCTTCAGCCCGTGGCGCTTCACCTTCACGGGATGGAGGTGGTAGAGGACGTTGTTCATCGAGGCCAGGGCCCGGTCCCGCGAGGTGTCGCGGTAGCCCTTCCGGTAGATCGACCCCGGCCGGAAGATCGACTTCCAGATCACGTTGTCCTGGACGGTCGTCTTGAGGTCCTTCTTCGCCACGGTGGGTGTCCTCGGGTCGCTTAGGGGCTCGGCGGGTCAGTTGTCGACCCGGCCGAGCCACAGGGCGTCGGACGGGCAGCGCTCCACGCAGATCGCGCAGCGCGTGCACTCGTTGTCGTCGATGATGAAGACGGCGTGCGACTGCGACGCCAGGGTCTGCAACGAGCTGCTGTCCGCATCCTTGATGATGTCGGGTGACATCATGTAGATGCACTCCCACGGACACACGTCCTCGCAGGCGCGGCACAGGATGCACAGCTCGGGCGTCAGCCCGATGTGGCGCTTCGGCTTCACCCGCTCCTGGAGCCACTGCGGGTCGACCTGCTGGACGGTGTAGTCGTCGAACATCAGTGGATGCTCGCCCCGGTCGGTCTTACCCACGGTGCACCTCCTCTCCTGCGTCTCGTGCGGTCGGTCGTCGGTCGCCTCGCGGCGGGGTCTACTTGTAGCCGCCGGACTCCGGCTTGGACTCGCCCGCCGCGAGCGTCTTCGGCAGGCTGCGCTGCATGCGCAACGCCGCCCACAGCGTCACGACGATGCCGCCGATCATCAAGCCCCCCACGATGCCTTCGGTGATCACGCCGTAGAGGTTGGAGGCGATGTCGAGCCGGTACTCGTCGGTGACGTCGATGCCGGCGCTGGCCGGGATGACGGTGCCTTCGAGCAGGTCGACGTTGGACTCGGTGAACTGGATCCACACGTGGGGCAGCACACCGTGCAGCCACCACAGCAGGCTGGACGCGCCCATGATGCCCATCGTCGCCGACACCCACTCGCGCTTGCCGTAGGTCAGCTTCGCGACGTAGAGCGGCAGGATCCCCAGCGGACCGAGCCACAGCAGCGTGATCAGCCCACCGACCCAGCCACGACCCTCGTCGCCCGGGTCACCGAAGTCGTAGACCGCGCGGGCCACGTCCGGCAGGGTCGCGAACATCTCGCCGAACCATTCGAGCACGTCTCGGCTTCTCCTCACCGCGCGACGCGCGGGTCTCGGGGCGAACCGTCGCGGTCACCCGACGGGCGGTCACCGGTGCCAGTGACCCACCGTCGGCGGCGAGACCACCGTCGGCGGCGAGACCGGACCGGGTCGACACGGTACCAAGCGGGCCGAGACCCGAACAAACGGTCATGGCCGCCGGCCGGCCCGTGCGAGCAGCGTGGCGGTGCGCGCGGTCAGCCCTCGCCGGCGATCGCCCGGGCCGCCTCCCGCGCAGCGGTCACCACGTGGTCGAGCGTCGGCTCGTCCAGCGCGACCGAGGTGAACAGGATCTCGTAGCCCGACGGGGCCAGGTAGACCCCCCGGTCGAGCATGGCGTGGAAGAAGCGTCCGTACCGGGCGTGGTCGGCCGCGGCGACGTCCTCGTACCGGCGCGGAGGTCCGTCGCCGAAGAGGATCCCCGCGAGCGTGCCGTGACGCGTCACGTGCGCCGTGAGGCCCGCCTCGTCGAACGCGGCCTGGAAGCCGTCCGCGACGGTGCGTGTCGCGGCCTCGAGGCCCGCGTAGACGTCATCGGTCAACAGGTCGAGCTGTGCGCGACCGGCCGCCACGGCCACGGGGTTCCCCGACAGCGTCCCCGCCTGGTAGACGGGCCCGTCGGGCGCCAGGTGGTCCATCATCCCGGCGGGCCCGCCGAAGGCCGCCAGGGGAAACCCACCCCCGACGATCTTGCCCATGACGGTGATGTCGGGTGCGACCCCGTGGTACTGCTGCGCGCCACCACGGGCCAGCCGGAAGCCCGTGATCACCTCGTCGAACACGAGCACCGCGCCGCACCGGTCGGCCTGCTCGCGCAGGTACGCCAGGAAGCCCGGGGCCGGCGGGACCAGGTTCATGTTGGCGGGCACCGGTTCGACCAGCAGGGCGGCGAGATCGTCCCCGTGCGCGTCGACGGCCTCGCGTACGGCCTCCTCGTCGTTCCAGTCGACCAGGATCGTGTCCCGCGCGGCTCCCTCCGTGACCCCGGGTGAACCGGGGATGCCCAGGTTGGCGACACCGGACCCGGCCGCCACCAACAGGGCATCGGAGTGCCCGTGGTAGTGACCGACGAACTTCAGCAGCTTGCTGCGCCCGGTCACCCCGCGTGCCAGACGGACCGCGCTCATGCCGGCTTCCGTGCCGGAGTTGACCAGCCGGACCTTCTCGACCGAGGGCACGGCGTCGACGATCCCCTCGGCGAGCAGCACCTCACCCTCGGTCGGTGCCCCGAACGTCGAGCCGCGTTCCAGGGCGGCCCCGGCCGCATCGAGCACCTCGCGCCGGGCGTGTCCGAACAGGAGCGGGCCGAACGAGCCCACCAGGTCGACGTAGCGGTTGCCGTCGACGTCGATCAGGCTGGCGTCCTCGCCCCGCGCCATGAAGCGGGGGGTCCCGCCGACGCTGGAGAAGGCGCGCACCGGTGAGCTCACCCCACCGGGGATCACCCCTCGCGCGCGCTCGAAGAGCCGGGCGGACTGCTCGATGCTCACACTGCGACCTCTCGCCTGACGGGCGGCTCGAGCCGTCGCGTCAGGGCGACGCGTGCTCGAAGATGACGTTGTCGGCCAGCGTACGAGCCCGCTGCACCTCGGCGTCGCCGACGGCCGTCCAGGTCACCAGCACCCCGCCCGAACGCCGCCACCGGGCGGGAGCCGGTGCCGGCAACGCGGCGAGGTCGTAGCTGACCGCGTGGGGCAGGACGCTCGGCAGGTCGCGCAACGCTCCCAGGCGTCTGCGGACCACCGCCGGCAACCGCGAGCCGTCGAGCGGGCTGGCCGTCAGCACGCGCACCGCCTCGGGCTGGTGGTCGCGGAACCATCTGACCGAGCCCGGGTTGAAGCTCGCGACGCACCAGGGACCAGGGTGCTCGGCGAGCACCGCAGCGGTCCGCCGCTCCAGCTCGCCCGCTCGCAGCCCCGGCTGCTTGAGCTCGACCATGGCCGGCGCGTCGCCGAGCGTCGCGAGCGTTTCGGCCACCGTCGGGACGTGGGACGGTGTGTCGAGCAGCCGCAGCCGCGCGAGCTCCGTCGCGGGGAGCTCACCGACGCGCACGGCGACACCGGTGAGCCGCTCCAGGTCGCCGTCGTGGCAGACCATCGGCACCCGGTCGGCGCTCAGCCGGACGTCGAGCTCGACCCCGTAGCCCGCCGCGGCGGCCGCGGCGAACGCGGGCAGGGAGTTCTCGGGCCGTTCGCGGTCGTGCAGGCCCCGGTGTGCCAGCGGAACCTCGGCCAGCCACGACGGCGCCTCCGGGTAGCCCTCGGGGACGGCGGTGGGCATGCGGGTCAGCTCCGTGCCGCGGCGAGGTCCAGCGCGGCGTAGGTCAGCACCAGATCGGCGCCGGCCCGGCGGATCGACAGCACGGCCTCGCGCATCGCGGCCTCACCGTCCAGCCAACCTCGTTCGGCGGCGGCCGCGATCATCGCGTACTCGCCGGAGACGTGGTAGGCGGCCACGGGCAGGTCATGGGCGCTCCTGGCCTCCGCGACCACGTCGAGGTAGGCCAGGGCCGGCTTGACCATCAGCGCGTCCGCGCCCTCCTCCACGTCCAGGCGCAGCTCGCGACGGGCCTCGCGCCGGTTGGCCGGATCCATCTGGTGACCGGCCCGGTCGCCGGAGACCATCGCCGATTCCGCCGCGTCGCGGAACGGCCCGTAGAAGGCGGACGCGTACTTGGCGGCGTAGGCGACGATGCCCACGTCCGTGTGCCCGGCGTCGTCCAGACCGCCGCGGATCGCGGCGACCTGGCCGTCCATCATCCCCGACGGCGCCACCAGGTCCGCTCCCGCCCGGGCGTAGGCGAGGGCGTCGAGCACGTAGCTCTCGAGCGCGGCGTCGTTGCGGACCCGGCCGGCGTCGTCGAGCGGGCCGCAGTGGCCGTGGTCGGTGTACTCGCACTGGCACACGTCGGCCCACAGCACGAGCTCGTCACCGACGGCGTCCCGGATCGCGGCCAGTGCGGTTGGCACCGGACCATCGGGCGCCCAGCCGGCCGACCCGGCCGCGTCCTTGGTCTCCGGGATCCCGAACAGCATCATCCCGCCCACGCCCAGCGAGACCGCCTGCTTCGCGAGCGCCGCGACCGACGCCGCACCGTGCTGGGACACACCGGGCATCGACGCGATGGGGCGAGCTCCCACCAACCCGGCCCGGACGAAGACCGGCAGCACCAGCCCGGCCGGGTCGATACGGGTCTCCGCGACCGCGCGGCGCAGCGCCGGGGTCCGCCGCCACCGCCGTGGGCGGCTGCTGGGGAAGCTCACGAGCTCGACCTCTCACCGGCACGGACGACCTGCCCGACGGTCCCGTTCGGACCGCGCCGGCCAGCCTACTGGCGCCCCGGACGCAGCCACCGCCACCCGGCCGCCAGGGCGACGATCCCCAGGCCCAGCGCCAGGGCCTGCCGCGCGTCGTTCGATCCGGTGGCGTCGATCGCGCGCGCCGTGGCCGTCGGCTCCCCGACCGTGACCCCGCCCCCGGGTCCCTGCGACCCTCCCGGTGTCCGGTCCG
>SKTG01000135.1 GCA_007118045.1 Nitriliruptoraceae bacterium | reverse complement strand
TGCCGCAGCCGGCGAGCAGCAGACCCGCCACCGCGAGCCCCGCCGTGATCCGTTCCCATCCGGTCCGCCGCATGTTCTCTCCGTTCGTGGTTCCCGCCGACGCCGCTTCTCGTTCCCGACGGAGCCTCCGTGGTTCGCGCCGACGCCGTTGAAGACGTCCGTTCCGGGACGGCGCGATCGGACGCCCAGGCTCGCTCTCGGCACCCACCCGGACCGGGGTCCTCGCCGCCGTCGACCTCGTCGCGGGCCGTCGCCCCGGGTGCGAGAACGACGCTAGCACCCGGGTCCTCGGAGCCGGCATGATCTCCGCCGCGCCAGCGCGCCGGGCCGTCGGCCAGCCGCACGGGTCCGTTAGGCTCGGCGACGTTCAGCCGACCCCGAGACGATCCGGTCCGCGCGGCCGCGGCCGCCGGCACGATCCCCCCGCCATCCCCGCCCCCGGGAGCAACGCTCATGCCGACCCTCGCGCTCGTCCGACACGGTCAGTCGCTCTGGAACCTCGAGAACCGGTTCACGGGCTGGGTCGACGTCCCCCTCACCGAGAAGGGGGAGGAGGAGGCCCGCGAAGGTGGCGAACGCCTGCGCGGCCAGCACTTCGACGTGGCCTACACCTCCACGTTGATCCGGGCCCAGGAGACGCTGCGGATCATCCAGGAGGTCGCGGGCTTCGACCTGCCGGTCATCCGCGACGAAGCCCTCAACGAGCGTCACTACGGCGATCTCCAGGGCCTGAACAAGGCCGACACGGCCGCGAGGTACGGCGATGACCAGGTCAAGCTGTGGCGCCGCTCCTACGCCACCCCGCCCCCCAACGGCGAGGCACTGAAGGACACGGCCGCTCGCACGCTGCCGTTCTTCGAGCGCGCCATCCTCGGTGACATCGCCCAGGGCAAGGACGTGCTCGTCGTCGCACACGGGAACTCGAACCGCTCGATCGTGATGCGCCTGGACGAGCTCTCGGAGGAGGGCGTGCTCGCGCTCGAGCTGGCGACCGGGGTCCCCTTGGTCTACGAGCTGGCCGAGGACGGCACGGTGCAGAGCAAGACGACCCTCGACTGAGCGGCGGCAGCCCGTAGGGCTGGCGGTCTCGGAAGGGATCACTGAGCGGCGGCAGCCCGTAGGGCTGGCGGTCTCGGAAGGGATCACTGAGCGGCGGCAGCCCGTAGGGCTGGCGGTCTCGGAAGCGATCACCGGCGTCCGCGGACGGGAGCGGCACACGCTCCCGGGTACGCTCGGCTCCCGTCGACGACCGCCGTCACGAGGAGCGAGCTGTGCCCGACGCCGCGAGACCGAGCACCGGATGGGGCGTGCTGCACCTGCTCCTCAAGGTCGACCACGCACGGGTGCCGGCGCTGCCGGACGGTGCCGCCAAGGATCTCGCGACCGTGCTCGAACGGTGGCAGGACCGACTCCAGCTGCACGTGTTCAGCGTGCTCGGTCACAAGGCTGACGTGCTGTTGATGGCGCTCTCGGACGACCTGACCGAGCTGCGGACGCTGCAGACCGAGGTCGCCGCCACCGCGGCGGCGCCGGCGGTCTACCTCGCCTACTCCTACCTGTCCCTGACCGAGGGCAGCGAGTACACCTCGACCCCCGAGCAGTACCGCGAGGAGATGGCCGCCAAGGGCGTCGAGGGCGCGGAGCTCGACCGGCGCGTCGAACAGTTCGCCGAGCGCATGGAGCAGTACACCGAGTCCAAGCTGCATCCTCGCATGCCGGCCGACTGGCAGCTGATCTGCTTCTACCCCATGTCGCACCGCCGTGAGGGCGCGGACAACTGGTACGCGCTCGACTTCGAGGAGCGCAAGCGCCTGATGGGTGAGCACGGTCGGAGTGGCCGGGCCTACACGGGGCGGGTGTTGCAGCTGGTCACGGGCTCGACGGGGCTCGACGACTGGGAGTACGGCGTCAGCCTCTTCGCCCACGACCTGACGGACCTCAAGTCGATCGTCTACACGATGCGCTACGACGAGGCGTCGGTGCGCTACGCCGAGTTCGGTCCGTTCTACGTCGGGATCCGGCGCGAACCGGCCGACCTCGTCGCGGAGATCGGGCTCGCCCGGTCGTCGTGAGCGCGACCGATCCTGCGGAGAGGGCGGTTCGACCGGCGGCCGACCTCGAGGACGGCCTGGAACGACTCGTGAGGGCGCAGCTCGAGACCCACGTCCCACGCGACGCGGCCGAGGAGCGCTCGCTGCGCACGACGCGTCGCCTGCTGCGATGGCTACCCGCCCCCTTCGACGAGCGATCCGACCCGACGCACGTGACGGGATCCGCCATCGTGCTCGACGGCGGCGGTCGCGTCGTGCTGCACCGCCACAAGCGGCTGGACCGGTGGCTCCAACCCGGTGGCCACCTCGATCCGGGCGAGGCCCCCTGGGACGCGGCGTTACGCGAGACGCGTGAGGAGACGGGTCTTCGGTGCACCCACCCGGCGACGGGTCCACTGCTGGTCCACGTCGACGTCCACGAGGGGCCCCGAGGCCACGTGCACCTCGATCTGCGGTACCGGCTCGAGGCCGACGCGGCCGAGGCGTTCGCTCCGGACGCGGGCGAGTCGGCCGACGTCATCTGGTGCGAGCAGGCACGGGCCCGCCGGCTGGCCGATCCCTCGCTCGTCGCGGCGCTCGCCGCAGCGAGCGCCCGGGCCTGAGCCCGTGCCTCCACCGATGGGCCGGTGACGAGCGCGCCACGCGCCGGGGGTCTCGCGTACCTCACGCCCGACCTTGACAGCCCATCACCACCTCTGCATCGTCGGGCCCGCGTCAGGTGCAGCGGAAGCGAGGGGAAGACATGGCAGTGGACCACCCGCTCGGCGACCGCCTGGCGGCCCACGCACGCGGCCAGGCCAGCGCCAGCGAGATCACGTCCGCGATCGAGGCGTTCGTCATCGACGAGTTCCTCAAGGGCGACATCGCGGCCACCCAGATCGAACGCGGCGCACCGCTCGAGGACCTCGTCCACGACTGGTCCCGTGACTGGTCGAACGTGCGTCCGATGACGAGCTTCCCGTGCGGTGTCACGGTCAGCCTGGCGATCTGTTCAGGACACAGGCTCTGCCAACCGAAGTGAGCGGAACGCAGGTCCGGGGTGGCTCCCCGAGCCGGCGGCCTCCTGCGGCTCACGTCGCGCGGCTCCAAGCGCCGGCGTGGCGACATGGCGGTGAGGGGCGTCCCGAAGCGAGCCGACCCGGTCCGACAAGGCGAACCGGAGGACGGACATGGCCGAGGAGCATCCACTCGTCACCAGCCTGGACGCGCACCTGCGCGGACAGGCCAGCGAGAGCGAGATCACGCGGGCGATCGAGTCGTTCGTGATCGACGACTTCCTGAAAGGCGATATCGCGGCGACCCCGCTCCACGGTGGGGAGCCGCTCGAACAGCTCGTCCACGACTGGTCACGACAGTGGTCCGAGGTTCGGCCGAGGACCACGGTCGTATGTGGCCCGACGGTCAGCCTGGTCGCCTGTACTTTCGGCCCGGTGTGCCAGGTCCGGTGACGACGCCGGCCCGGTGACGCCGGGGTTCCGCGTGGACGGAGCGTCCGTGCGACGACCGCTCCTGGGGCCGGACGAGCTCCTGGGCTACCTGATCCAGCACGGCGTGCTCTCGCCGGTGGCCCTGGACGACCCGACGTTGCGGTTGTCGGAGGTGCCCGGACGCAACCTCAACGCCCGCGTGACCGGCGGTGGCCGCTCGCTCTTCGTCAAGCAACTGCGCGACCACGACCTCGCGGACGGCGTGACGCGCGAGGTCGCCTGGGCGACCGCGGCGAGCTGCGCACCGCCCCTCGTGGCTGCCGACCCGGAGCATGGCATCGTGGTCACCGAGCTGTTCCAGGGCAGCTCGCTCGGTGACCTGGTCCGGCGCTCGAACGTGGCGACACCGTCGGAGCACCTCCGCGACGCCGCGGACGCGCTGGCGGCCCTGCCAGGCCCCGACGACCCGGACGCAGCAGCCCCTCGGCACCGGGGGCTGGAGTGGTCGGCGATGCTGCGTTCGTCACCCGGCAGCGCGCTTCGTGAGCTGTCGCCGGCCACCTTGGAGGCGCTCCTGCTCGTCCGGGGCGACCGTCGGCTGCTGGCGGCCGTGGGGGAGGTCGCCGAGACGACCGGCGAGCGGTTCTGCCACGGTGACGCCCGCTTCGACAACGTGTTCCTGCGCGACGACGGCACGGTGGCACTCGTCGACGGCGAGGCTTCCGGGCGTGGTCCGGAGAGCTGGGATCTCGCCTGCCTGCTCGGCGACGCCCTCGCCCACTGGCTGCGCAGCGTCCCCCCGGCAGCGTCTGGCAGCTTCGACCCGAGCACCGCGCGCATCCCCTTCCCGGACGTGCAGGAGGGGCTCCGGTCGGCGGTCGCGGCGACCGCAGCGCGACGCGGGCAGGACGTCGATCCCGTCACGCTGGCCGCGCTCATCGGCCTGCGGCTCGTGCAGACGACCCTGGAACAGACGCGGGGCCACACCACGATGCCGCCCTCCAGCTACGCCCTGCTGCAGTTCGCCGCGAACGTCCTCCACACGCCCGACCGAGCCGCCCGTGTCCTCTCCGGGTGAGCGGCGGCTCGCCACGCGCGAGCTCATCCGTCGCATCGTCGCCGCGACGGAGCTCTCGCCCGGCCTGTCGTGGTTCGGCGAGCCGGTCGAGCTCGGTGTCGAGGAAGGAGCGGACGTCTCCCCCGACCTGCGGCACACCGCCACGGTGCGAACGCTGCAGCGGCTGATCTACGAGCGTTGCTACTGCCTGGGCGCCCCACAGCCGTCCGCGCCACGACGGCGGGTCGTGGCCTCGTCGGATTCACGGGAGCGCTTGCTCACCGCGGTGCGGGAGCGTCTGCCGGTCGACCCCGCGCACGAGCCCGGCTGGCGGGTGCTCGAGCGGAGGCCGACGAGCCTGACGATCACCCGGACCGGACTGACGCTCGACGTGACGACCCGCGAGGTGCTGCTCGACGGCGACGCCGCGACCCTGCTCGCCGACCGGCTGTCGACCGCGAACGCCCCCGGCTACCTCTCCGTCTTCGGCACGCGACCGCCGAGCGGTCCCCTCGTGCGCCTCTACTGGTCCCCGCTGCCCTCCGCGGTGCCCCGTCTCGTGGCCGGGCTGTTCCGCCTGGACCAGGCGAAGGTGCCCTTCGCAGCAAAGTTCCTCGCCGACCCCTCGGGCTACGAGCGCGCGGACGCCGGCGTGCTCTACCTCGGCGCCGAGCACGTGGCCCGCGCCTGGCCGGTCGTCGCTGCCACGTACGCCGAGGTGGCCCACGCGCTGTGCGGGAGGACCCCCGCCTTCACGCTGCGGCTGCGACCCGGCCTGGCGTTCGCCGAGGACCCGCCGGACGGTGACAGCTTCGGCCAGCACGTCAGCCGAGCGCTGGCCGAAGCCATCGTCGCCGCCGATCCGCACGCCGGTCCCGACGAGCGCACCCGACAGGTGTGCGCCGCGTTGGAACGGGCCGGGTTCGACCTCGCCCGACCCCACCGCCACGGCGGCGCCGACCGATCAGCCGCCGCGGTGGCCGGTGACGACAGGGCCGGAACGGCCACCGGCGACGGACGGGCCGCGAGGGAAGCCGGCGACGCACGATCCGGGACGGCCACGGGTGACGCGCCAGCCGGGACGGGTACCTGCGACGCACGGGCTGCGACAGGGGTCTCCGGCCGGTGGCTGCCGCAGACGAGGCGGAACGGGGCCGGGTCCCGGTGGGACGCGAAGACCACGGCTCTGGAGGTGGCCGCGCGGCTCACCGAACGGTCCGTCGAGGGGCTCCACGGCCCGGCCTGGCTGACCACGCCGTTGTACGAGCAGCCGCCGAAGTACCCCGAGCGGGTGCTCGCCGGACCCGACCTCTACGACGGCACGGCCGGGATCGCCCTGTTCCTCGGCGAGGTGGCCGCGCGCACCGGCGCACACGAGACGGTCGCGCTGGCCGTCGACGCGATGCACGGCGCGCTCCGCCGGGCCGAGCCGACCCACCCCGGTCTGCACGTGGGATGCGGCGGGATCGCGTTGGCCGCCGCACGCCTGGCCGAGTCGTGCGGTGAGCCCACCCTGGCGGTCGAGGCGGTTCGGCTGATCGGCGAGGCGCTCGAGCAGGCCCTCGAGCGGAGGGACGACGCGCCGCTCGATCTGCTGACCGGGTCGGCCGGCCTCGTCGCCGCCGCCTGCGCGCACCGCTCGTTCACCGAGGATCCAGGCGTGTCGGGCCTGGCCCGGCGGGTCGGGGACGCTCTGCTCGCCCGCGCCGGCGGCGACGACCGCGCCTGCTGGTGGGCTCCAGACGTGGACGCCTCGGCACCGGCCCTGACGGGCCTCTCGCACGGCGCCTCCGGCATCGGGTGGGCGCTCCTCGAGCTCGGTCGCGTGACCGGGGACGCGCGCCACCGGGACGCCGCGGCGGACGCGTTCCGTTTCGAACGGCGCCACCTCGATCCCGACGCCGGGAACTGGACCGATCGCCGGCCGATGGAACGAGGCGGCTCGGCAGGTCAGCACCTCACCGCCTGGTGCCACGGTGCCGGCGGCATCGCGCTCGTGCGGCTGCGGGCCGCCGAGCTCACCGGCAGTCACCTCCTGCGCCGGGAAGCGCGCACCGCCCTGGCCACCGTGCAGCGCGAGGTCGTCGCTCGAACGGGTGAGCGCGGCACCAGCACGTTGTGTCACGGCCTGGCCGGACTCGTCGACATCGTGCTGCACGACCGGCGTGCCCGCGGGGCGACGGCGCTGACGACCGCCGCCGGCTGGGCGGCGCGCGAGTGGGACCGGGAGGACACCCCGGTCGGCCTCATGTGCGGCCTGACCGGGATCGGCCACCTGGCCCTGCGCTGGGCGGACCAGACCGCGCCTTCGGTGCTCCTGCCCCACCGGTGAGGGCTCAGAACAGACGCAGGTTCGGCTCGTCCTCGCCCCGCAACCAGGCCAGGTCGATCTCCACCCATTCGATGCCCCGCGATGCCGCGAGCACGCGCGCCTGGGGCTTGACCACCGTCGCCGCCAGCACCCCGCGGACGGGTCGGAGCAGCGGATCCCGGTCGAGGCGGTCGAGGTAGCGGGTCAGCTGCTCCACCCCGTCGATCTCTCCGACGCGCTTGATCTCCACCGCGACCGCGGCACCGGAGGGGTCACGACACAACAGATCGACCGGGCCGAGGTCGGTGCGGAACTCCCGCTGGACGCAGGTCAGGCCGGGCTCGACATGCCCCGGGTGGTCGGCCAACAGCTCCTGGAGCTCCCGCTCCACACCGTCGAGCGTGAGCCCCCGGTCGGTGTCGAGCTCGTAGGTGACGTCCTCGAGGACCTCCTCGAGCTCGATGACCAGCCGCTCGCCCTTCGGGTTGGTGACGACCCATCGCGTCCCCTGGTCCTCGAGGGTGTTCGGAGCGTTCATCCAGTTGAGCGGCTTGTAGGCCCCCACGTCGGCGTGCAACGCGACGCAGCCGTCCGCCTTGACCATCAGCAGTCGGACCGCCGAGGTCAGCGTGGACGACAGGCGGCCGTCGTAGGTCGCGGAGCAGCGGGCGACGAGGAGGCGCATCGCCGGGACGCTACCACCGGGCCGCCGGACGCCTTGCGGTACGCTGGCGGGTCGAACCGAGGCGGCCGCGAGCACGCCGCCCGACCCCCTCCGGTCCGACGTCCTCCCGGACCCACGTGACGGACCGCCCCGTGTCGGCCAGCCCTCGTACCGCGCTGTCCCCGGCTCGGTCGGTGGTCACCTCCTCGAACGGAACTCGCATGGCGCTGCAGGTCGGCCTGGTGGGACTGCCCAACGTGGGCAAGTCCACGCTGTTCAACGCCGTGTCGCAGGCCGGAGCCGACGCCGCGAACTTCCCCTTCTGCACGATCGACCCCAACGTCGGCGTGGCCGGCGTACCCGACCCCCGACTCGATCGGCTCAGCGAGCTCGCGAGGAGCGCGAAGACGGTCCCGACCGCGATCGAGTTCGTCGACATCGCCGGCCTGGTCGCGGGTGCCGCGCAGGGTGAGGGCCTGGGCAACCAGTTCCTCGCCCACATCCGCGAGGTCGATGCCGTGTGCAACGTGGTGCGCTGCTTCGAGGACGACGACGTGGTCCACGTCTCGGGCGCGGTCGACCCCGCGCGGGACGTGGAGGTCGTGACCACCGAACTGGTGCTCAAGGACCTCGAGACCGTGGAGAAGCGGCTCGAGCGCGCGGCCCGCGCCTCCAAGACCGGCGACCGGGACGTGCTCCGCGAGCGCGACCAGATCACGGCGCTGCGCGATCACCTCGCCACGGGGGCGGTGGCGCGCACCTTCCCCGGCGAGCTGGCTCCGGCCCTTCGCCGCGAGCTGATGCTGCTGACCGCCAAGCCGGTGCTCTACGCCGCGAACGTGGCGGAGGAAGACCTCCCCGACGGCAACGAGTACGTCGAGGTGGTGCGTGAGCTCGCCGCGGCCGAGGGCGCCGAGGTCGTCGTCGTGTCGGCCCAGGTCGAGTCCGAGCTGGCCGAGCTGGACGGCGACGAGCGCGCCGAGTACCTCGCCTCGCTGGGCCTGGAGCGCTCGGGCCTGGAACGGCTCATCGAGCGTGCCTACGAGCTGCTCGGGTTGCTGACCTTCTTCACCGCCGGTCCGACGGAGTCCCGGGCGTGGACCGTGCCCACCGGCGCCACGGCCCCGCGGGCCGCCCGCGAGATCCACTCCGACTTCGAGCGGGGCTTCATCAAGGCGGAGGTCATCACCTTCGAGGACTACGACCGCCTCGGGACGGAGGCGGCCGCCCGGGACGCGGGCCGTCTCCGCGTCGAGGGCAAGGAGTACGTCGTCAAGGACGGCGACGTCATCCACTTCCGATTCAACGTCTGACGACGCGCCGCGCACCGCGCGGGCACCCACCGGTCCGGTCAACGGACCCGAACCAGCAGGAGGCCGACATGACCCGCACCGAGCCCATCACCCGCTTGGAGGTCGCCGCCTGCCCGACGCACCGCATGGACGTGCGACACTACGGCCCCTACCAGGTGGGGTGCGCATGCCTGAACGAGGCCAGGCGCGAGGAGCTCGCCAGGCGCCTGGCCGCGGCGCGCGAGGAGGGCAACCCCCTGGCGGAGATGGCCGAGTGACCCGCCCGTTCACGGGTCGGTATCGAACTCCGGTGAGGTGACCCGGCGGCGGGGACGCACCTCGCGGTCAGACGACCGCGACGACGACGGACGGGGTGGACGGTGGCGAGCAACGGACTCGGCGGTCGCATCCGGCGCGGCCAGCGGCTGGCCCGCACGAGCGTGAAGGGCGCGTCCGGGTTCGCGAACTCGCGCGCCCGCCGCCTGACCGGACGCGGACACGACGATCAACAAGCGCACGAGGACCTGGCGGCCGAGCTCGCGTCCGTGCTCGGCGAGATGAAGGGCGCCGCGATGAAGCTCGGCCAGCTGCTGAGCTTCGTCGACCTCGACCTGCCCCCCGAGGTCCGCAGCGCCTACCACGACGCGCTGGCGCAGCTGCGCGACGCCGCCCCGGCGTTCGACCCGGAGGCCATCCGCGACGTCCTCGAGCAGGAGTACGGGGCGCCCCCGGAGTCGGTGTTCGCCTCCTTCGACCCGGAACCCCTGGCGGCCGCCTCGATCGGCCAGGTGCACGCCGCGAAGCTCGAGGACGGACGGGACGTCGTCATCAAGGTGCAGTACCCGGGTGTCGCCGAGGCGGTCCGCGCGGACCTGCGCAACGCCACCGCGTTCGCCCCTCTCGCTCGGTTCGTCTCCCCGAACCAGGAGATCGAGCCGCTGCTGGACGAGTTGCGGGAGCGCATCGACGACGAGCTCGACTACGAGCGCGAGGCCCAGTACCAGCGGGCCTTCGCGACACGCTACGAGGGGCATCCGTTCATCCGTGTGCCCGACATCGTGGGCGAGATGTGCCGCAACCGGGTGCTCGTCACCGAACGGGTGCACGGCGAGCGTTTCAGCGACTTCAGCTCCGGGGCCAGCCCGCAGGACCGCCAGCGGGTGGGCGAGATCATCTTCCGGTACGCGTTCGGGTCGATCGGGCGGTTCCGGCTGTTCAACGGTGACCCGCATCCGGGCAACTACCTCGTCGAGGAGCCGGGCAGCGCCGCGGACGGCGGGGTACGGGTCGCCTTCCTCGACTACGGCTCGGTGAAGATGTTCACCCGTGAGCGCTACGCCTCGATGCGCACGATCGAGCGGGCCATGGCCTCCGGCGACCGTGACACGGCCGTCGCCGCGCTACGTGAGGCCGGCTTCCTACCACCCAACGCCACCGTGGACGAGGACGTGGTCTACGAGTGGTTCCGGCTCTACACCAAGGCGGTCATCGACGAGCAGCCCTTCGAGTTCACGCCCGAGTTCGCGGCCGAGGTGATCCGATCGACCACCGACCCCCGCAGCCCGTACAGCGACGTGCTGCGCCAGCTCAACCTGCCCTCCGACTACCTGCTGCTCAACCGGATCCAGTGGGGTCTGAACTCCGTGCTGGGAAAGCTCGGAGCCCGGGGTCACTGGCGGGCGATCCGCGACGAGTACGTCGCCGAGGGGGCCGAGCCCGCGACCGAGCTCGGTGTCCTCGACCAGGCCTGGTGGCGCGAACGCAACCCGCGTATCGACCCGCCCGCCTGACCCGCCGCTCCACCCGACACGCCGCTGCCGCGCCCGTCGGACGGGCGCGGCAGCGTGAGACGGTTCGGTCGAGCGGCCGGCTCAGCGCTTGACGTCAGCGTAGATGTCGTCGATCACGTGCTGGTACTTCTCCCCCACCACGTGGCGCTTGACCGACATCTTCTGGCTCAGCTCGACCCCGACCACGAAGTCCTCGGGCAGGATCCGGAAGGTGCGGATCGACTCCGCCTTGGAGACGGCCTGGTTGGCCTCGTCCACGGCGTTCTGGATCTCCGAGCGCAGGTCCTCGTCGTCGACGAGGTCGGCGACCGTCTTGCCCTCCTTGCCGTTGTTCTCCGCCCAGACGGCGAAGGCGTCCGGGTCGATGGTGATCAACGCGGCGATGAACGGCTGGTTGTCGCCCACCACCATCGACTGGCTCACCAGGGCGTGGGCGCGCATGCGGTCCTCGAGCACCGCCGGCGCGACGTTCTTACCGCCCGCCGTGACGATGATCTCCTTCTTGCGACCGGTGATGCGCACGAAGCCGTCGCTGTCGACCTGACCGAGGTCACCGGTGTGGAACCAGCCGTCGGGATCGAGCACCTCGGCGCTGGCCTCGGGGTTGTTGAAGTAGCCCTGGAAGACGTTGCCGCCCGAGAACATCAGCTCGCCGTCGTCGGCGACCCGCACCGAGGCACCCGGCACCGGCTGGCCGACGGTCCCGATCCGGTACGCGGACGGACGACCGATGCAGGCGCCGGCGGTCGTCTCCGTCAGGCCGTAGCCCTCCAGGATCGTGACACCGATGCCGTTGAAGAAGTGCCCGAGCCGTTCCCCGAGGGCCGCACCCCCGGAGACCGCGTAGGTGATCTTGCCGCCCATCGCGTCGCGGAGCTTGCCGTAGACCAGCTTGTCGAAGACCCCGTGCAGCAGCTTGGTGGGGAACTTGACCGAGCCGGCCTCGGACTGGCGTGAGTAGTCCTCCGCCACCTGGGCGGCCTTGTCGAAGATCTTGCCCTTGCCCTCGCCGTGGGCCTTCTGCTGCGCCCCGTTGAAGACCTTCTCGAACACGCGGGGCACGGCCAGCAGGAAGTCCGGCTTGAACATCCCGAGTTCCTCGACCAGCTGCGGGATGCCGGTCGAGAACCCGAGCGTCACGCCGGCACGGATGCAGGTGGTCTGGATGACCCGGGCGAAGATGTGGGCGAGCGGCAGGAACAGCAGCGTGCGGGTGCCGGGGTTGAAGAACTCCTTGGCCGCCTCCGCGACCTGCTCCGCGTCCCAGATGAAGTTGTAGTGGGTGATGACGCAGCCCTTCGGGCGGCCGGTCGTCCCCGACGTGTAGACGATCGTGGCGATGTCGCTGCCGGTGACCGCCTGGGCGCGGGCGTCGAGCTCGTCGTCGCCGATCGAGGCCCCACGTTGCTTGAGGTCCTCGATCGCGCCCTCGTCGATGACCAGGGCGTGCTCGCAGCCCGGCAGGTTGCCGGCCACCTGCTCGTAGACGCTCTTCAGCTCCGGCGACTCGATCACGATCGCCTTGACGTCGGCGTCCGAGACGATCCACTCGATCTGTTCCGCGGACGAGGTCTCGTAGATCGGGACCGTGACGGCACCCGCGGCCCAGATCGCGAAGTCGAGGACCGTCCACTCCAGCCGGGTCCCCGCGTAGATCGCGACCTTGGCGTCCTTCTCGAGACCGAGCGCCATCAGGCCCTTGGCGACCCCGCGGATCTCCTCGACGAACTGACGGGTGGTCCACTCCACGAAGCGGTCACCGACCCGGTGCGCGATGGCTGGGCGCTCCGGGTGCTCCCTCCAGGCGGCCCAGAGCGCGGCCGTGAGGTTCTCGTCGGTCGAGACCGGGACCTCGCCCGGACTGGTGTACTCCTGCATGGCTCTCCCTCTCGCCCCGGGACCCCCGGGCAGCAGCGAACGTCACGGTGCCACCGGTCACCGTGCACGCGAGCCTAGCAAGACCCCCTCGTACCTCAGATCCACGGGACCTCCGCGGACGGTCGACCGGGCACCGTCGAACGTCCGGTGGTCTGGCCACGCACCGTCGGTGGACGTCGCCCGGCCACGCCGGCGCGGGCCCGTCCGACCACCCACCGTCGTCGCACGAGGGGCCCTGCCGGAGCCGTCAGCACCTCGATGCCGCAGCTGCCTCGCTCAGCGCTCGACGCCGTCCCGCATCGTCGCGGCCCGCCAATACGCTCCCATCCCCGTCACCGGAGCACACGGCTCCGGCCTCCACGTCCGCGACGCGAGAGCCCATGTCCAGCGCCACCCGCGAGAACCTGACCCGTGACGAGGCCGAGCGCCGTGCGGAGCACATCGGTGCCGTGACCACGCGCGTCCACCTCGACCTGACCCGCGGTGCGTCGGGCTTCGCGTCGGTCACCGAGCTGACCTTCACCGTCACCTCGCCCGGTCCCACGTTCGTGGACCTCACCGCCACCGAGGTGCGCGCCGTCGCGCTCGACGGTCGCGACCTCGCGGCAGCGGACGTCGAGGCCACCCGGATCGCGCTGCCCCACCTCGAGGTGGGCGAGCATCACCTGCGGGTGGAGGCCACGATGGCCTACCAGCACGAGGGCAACGGGCTGCACCGGTTCGTCGACCCGACGGACGAACGCGTCTACCTGCACAGCCAGTTCGAACCGTTCGACGCCCACC